>RGDT01000185.1 GCA_009918525.1 Planctomycetia bacterium | reverse complement strand
CCTAGGCCAGTCCGGGTGCCTGATTCAGCGGGGTTCCAATCCGGTCCAGGGAGCCTGTGCCGTGCCATCGAGCTCTTCCTTGCGATTTCTTCAGTGGCGCGCTCTGCCCGATCGCCGAGCCGTGTTTTCCGCGGGTCGCCGGCGCCGCGTGTTCGTGGCCTTGTCGCTTCGGTGCTGGTTGTGGAGCGGGATCGCCGTGGCGGGTTCGCCGGCCCCGCCGCGGTCCCCGTCGTTCGATCGCGACGTGATGCCGATCCTGGCGCGGCTGGGCTGCAACCAGGGGACATGCCATGGAGCTGAAGCCGGCAAAGCGGGCTTCAAACTTTCGCTACGGGGCTACGATCCCTTGTTCGACCACCGCTCACTGACCGACGACCTGAGCGGCCGGCGCGTGGATCGTGCGGCACCAGACGCAAGTTTGATGTTGTTGAAACCTGCCGGGGGTGTTCCTCATGTCGGTTTAGTGCTGACCTCACCGGGTGAGCCGTACTACGAGATTCTCAAGTCGTGGATTGCCGGTGGCACGGTGTTCGACCCAAAGACTCCCCGCGTGCAATCGTTGGAAGTGACCCCGCCCACTGCGGTCATCGGACTACCAGGCCAAAAGCAACAAATACGAGTTCGGGCCAAATTTGCCGACGGCACCGTTCGCGACGTGACTACCGAGGCGTTTCTCGATTCGAGTAATACCGAGGTCTTGACGGTTGACCGCGCCGCCACTGCGACGGCTATTCGCCGAGGTGAGACCACGGTGATGGCTCGCTATGAGGGAGCCTACGCCGCCACGAGCATTATCGTGATGGGCGACCGCAGCGGCTTCGCATGGAAAGCCGAACCGGGCTACAACTGGATCGACGAGCTAGTCTACGAGAAGCTCAAGGCTGTCAAGGTGCTTCCGAGTGAGGTTTGCGACGACAGCGAATTTTTGCGTCGCGTGCATCTCGATTTGACCGGCACACTGCCCAGCGTGGAAAGGACTCGTGCATTCCTCGACGACAAGACGTCGAGCAAGGAGAAACGCGAAAAGCTTATCGACGAGCTGTTGGCGAGTGAAGACTTTGTTGAACATTGGACGAATAAGTGGGCCGATCTTTTGCAGGTAAACCGTAAGTTTTTGGGTGAGATGGGAGCGAAGGCGTTCCGCGATTGGGTTCGGAAAGCTGTCGCGTCCAACATGCCTTACGATAAGTTTGTCTATTCCATCCTCACCGCCAAGGGATCGAACGTCGCCGAACCCGCTGCCAGTTATTTCAAGGTCTTGCGGACGGCTGACGCGGTGATGGAGAACACGACCCAGCTATTCTTGGGAGTGCGTTTCAATTGTAACAAGTGCCATGACCACCCGTTCGAGCGTTGGACGCAGGATCAATACTACCAGATGGCCGCGTATTTCGCGCGTGTAGGTCGGTCGGAAGATCCCAAGTATCGGGGGCAAAAGGTGGGTGGTAGCGCGGTTGAAGGAGCTGTGCCACTGGTCGAGGTGATCGCCGACACCCCCAACGGCGAAATGTCGCACGCCCGTACCAATCTCACGACCGCTCCTGCGTTCCCCTACATACACAAGGACGTGTTATCCGACGCAAAAGCAACACGCCGCGAGATGGCGGCAAAGTGGCTAACCTCGCCGGACAATCAATATTTTGCACGTAGCTACGTCAACCGCCTGTGGGCTTATGTCATGGGTGTCGGCCTGATCGAGCCGATCGACGACATCCGCGCCGGCAATCCGCCCAGCAATCCAAAGCTATTGGATCGCCTGACGGAAGAGTTCGTGAAATCGAATTTCGACGTTCGCAAAATGCTTCGTCTGATCGTAAGTTCGCGGACCTACCAACATTCGGTTAAAACAAACGAATGGAACCAGGATGACGTGCTGAACTATAGCCATGCAATCGCACGACGCTTGCCCGCCGAGGTGCTGTATGACGCCATCCATCGAGCGACCGGCGCGGCGAGCCGTCTGCCTGGCCTACCGTCAGGGGCGCGTGCGGCTCAACTACTCGATAGCACGCAGGATGCTCCTGGTGGATTCCTCGATCTGTTCGGCAAACCGCCGCGTGAAAGCGCTTGCGAGTGCGAGCGGGCAGGTGGCGTGCAACTGGGGCCGGTGCTGAACTTGGTGAACGGTCCCGTGGTGGGCGAGGCCATCCGGGATAACAACAATCGGATCACGACCCTCCTGCAAAAGGAAAAGGACACCGCTCGGATTGTTGAGGAACTCTATCTGGCGTTCCTATCCCGTAAGCCCACCGCTAAGGAAGTTGCTTCGGCCCTGCAAGCCATCGAAGCGGGAGCTGAAGACTACGAACAGATGCAGGCCGAGGGCAAGCGTCGTCAGGCAGCACTGGCCGCCTACGAAAAGACTATCCCAGACAAGCTAGTGCCGTGGGAAGCCGGATTCGCCAAACGCCCGACTTGGGAGACGGTGGAAATCGTTACCCTGACGAGCAAGGCCAAGGCCAAGCTCGAACGGCAGTCGGACGGAAGCATTTTGGTTACGGGACCGACCGAGGCTCAGGAGGTCTACAACGTCGTCATCAAGACGCCTTTGAAGGAAATCACGGGCATTCGGTTGGAAGCGCTGCCGGATAAGTCGTTGCCTGCGATGGGACCGGGCCGAGCGCAAAACGGGAATTTCGTGCTGAACGAATTCCGCGTCTCGGTGTCCGATGCCGGGAAAAAGGACAAACCGCGTCCTGCGCCGTTGACCAATGCCCAGGCGACTTTCTCGCAAGACCAGTTCCCCGTTGGTAATGCCATCGACAACAATCCCGCTACAGGTTGGGCCATTTCGCCGCAGTTCGGCAAACCGTCCGAGGCGTTGTTCCAGTTCCGCACGCCGGTCAAGTTCGACGGCGGCGTACAACTGAATATCGCCATGGATCAACGCTTCGGCACGGCTCATACCATCGGGAAGTTCCGACTCAGTGTTACCGCGACGAAGGGAATGCTATCGATGGCTGGACCGCCCGCTCACCTGGCGTCGATTCTCGCGATTGAACCGCAGAAGCGAACGCCGCAACAAAAAACCGCTCTTGAAGCTGCCTACCGGGCACAGGATACCGAGTTGCGCCGACTCCAGTCGGAAGTATCGATGTTCGGACTCCCGGTGGATCGTCGTCATCCTGGGTTGCAAGACCTAGCCTGGGCGTTGATCAATAGCAAGGCGTTCCAGTTCAACCATTGATCGTTAACAACTGACGGCGGCAATCGCTCACACGCGACCGCCGCCGTCGGCCACGATCACCTGGCCGGTGATGTAGCCTGCGGCGGGCGAACACAAAAACGCCCCCACCCCGGCGATGTCTTCAGGCTGACCGTGTCGTCCGAGCGGTACTTTGCTCATAACTTCTCGATACGCTGTCGCATCTTGAAAAAGAGCGGCGGCGAATTTTGTTTCTACGAGACCCGGCGCGATAGCGTTGACACGAACGCCGGAAGGCCCCAGCTCTCGCGCCAAGGCACGCATCAACCCCAGCAGCCCCGCTTTAGTCACACTGTAGGCTCCTAAACCGGGGATTGGCTCCAACCCAGCGACGGAAGCCATGAAGACCAGAGAGGTCGCACCGTGTTTGACGGCCAGTTTCGCTGTCCACAGTGCACCCGTGAGATTAACATCGAGTATCTTTCGCCAGGCTTCCACTTCGATGTCTAGCAAAGGTCCCATGACGGGATTGGTCGCAGCGTTGATCACCACCGCATCGGGCAAACGTCCTTCATTAGCCAGGGATGCGAATAATCGCTCGATCGCGGCCAGATCGCCCTGATGACACGGCACCCCGTGCGCGCCGGGAATTTGTTGCAAAGCGGTTGCGATGGTGTCCGGTTTGCGTCCGGTGATAATCACGCTCGCGCCGCATCCTTGCAGCGTTCGGGCGACGGCCAAGCCAATGCCGCGCGTGGCTCCTGTGACGAGCACACGGCGTCCGGTCAAATCAAATAGATTGCTCACTTTGTCTCCAAAAATGCTTTCACGTTTTTATCTTGCTTGATTAGGTCTGCCAACACTCGACCAACCAAGTCGGTGGTGTCTTTAGCCGTCATAGGGTCAGCGATTTCGGCGGGAAGGTCGAGTTTCTTCTGTTCCCACTTAGCTGAGCCTTCCGTGAGATCGATGAGAAAAACGCGACCGCGGGCTAGATCGATCGCTTTGCTGTCGATCGTCAGCGATTCGCGTAGAGTGCGAGTAGCATCAGGTGAGACTTCGACGGTGTGAGCGATGAGGACGGTCTTATTATCTAGGGACAGAGTGTGTTTCATGCTTGCTTTGCGGTCTTCGAGCATGACGTCATCGCTGGACTGAGCCTGTCCGCCAGCGTCGGCACCATAGCGAATGAGGGCGAAGTAAGGCAGCGTGCGTTTCCCCTTACCCAACCGGAGCAGCGCGAACGCGACGGCTGGTTCACCGCGACGAGCGACTAAACCGCCAGTCTTGGCCTCTATTCGATTATTGGACGAACCGGAAACGCTTTGGATCAGCAAAGGTTTATCGACGGCCAAGAGCATAAGCAGAATAGGAAACATGGCCTGAGTCCCCATAACGATGATGAATGGTCGCGATAAGCATTGCCGGGAGTGATCAGATGTCATTGTATCACGGTAGAGGGATGGATTCGTAGCCAGTGTTTGTCGGAGCGGATGAAATTCAGAAGTAATGCGAGAGCGAAGGTTGGCCATTAAGACGGGGCGGAACATAAAAAGGGAAATTGTTTTGAGGTGAGTCGGGGAAGGTTAGCTTCTTCAGCGGTTCGGGCATGATGGAGGCGAGTGGGAAGTTTTCGCTGTCTTCTCGCGCGTCGTTCTCCTCTTGCTCACGCACAAACGCATCCTAACGGTTCATCAGGTGACACGCGATCCATGCGTTCTGTATGAGCCGACTGCACCCACGGCGGTAGAATTTCCTGCGGGGCAGTGAAGTCTGCTCATGCATCGCACACGAGTAACCCGCGATTTACATATTTTCCAGAGCTTGAGGGGACTTCGCAATGCCGATAGCTTATCCGATGCCCTCTTGTAGAACACGATCTTGGGCCGTATGATGGGCAATTGTAATATCGATCACTGACCTAGGGCCTACCCCGATGTCCATCGACAAAAGTCTGCGTCGTAAAAATATGCTAGCTCGCTCCCGTAATGTGCTTACACGCGGAGAGCGCATCGCGATCCTTAAAGCCGACGAGCGCTTTCCCGAAGGACGTAGTCCCTACGGATTACCCAAAGTCCGCGTCCTAAAAATCGGTGGTAAGAAGGCGAAGAAGGCGAAGGAGGAAGGCGCTGAGGAAGGGGCAGCAGGCAAGAAGTAATTCGGATCGGGTCGGTCGTGCAACTTTCGCCGAAAATATGGCGTGAAATTTGACCGACCCGCAATTCGCGTTCTATCCTTTGTCACCGGGGACTGATTCCCGGCAGCTCATCGGTTAATGGGCTGAACTCAGAGGATGTACGCGATGGTTAATCAGCCCCCCTCAAGCGATTCGAGCCGTCCATTACTGGACCTCGCTCATTTATTGCTCAGTACGCCAATCGCCCAACCATCCGACGTTTCTGATTTGCTTCGTCTGGTGGTTGAGGCGGCAGATGCGCTTGGTGCTGGGCTTATCGCTTCCTCGAAACCCGATGTTGTATTTGGCTATCCTTCTCATGCTGTTTCTTGTGATCCGACCACTTACCAAAACCATCTCGATCGCTGGAATCGTCTTCCTTGCTCATCCATCGCCGGTAGTGCCCATCGGCCGGGGAGTAGTCCCGATCTGGTAGCTCGTCTCAATGTGGGAGCCGCTCGATGGTTTCTGTGGCTCGAAGCGAAACCCGGCCGCACCTGCTGGACGCAAGCTGAAGCGGCCGCTCTTTCGCTTATTTCTTGCAGCCTTAGCCGGTTGATGGAAACCGAACCGCAACAGGCACGTTGGGTCCATCAACTCGAATTGACAGCCCGCAAAAACCGGTTGGAGGAAGCCGCGGGAATCGCTCGACGTCTGCTGCGCGACTTTGGGAATATCCTCACCGGTATTATGGGCTTCACCGAATTGGCCCTGGCACAGCCACTATCCAGTTCCGGCAACCTACATACCTATCTTATCGAAATTTATCGTGCGGCTCAGGCTGGAGCGGAATACACCAGCCAGTTAAGGCATTTTTCGTGTCGTGAAGCGATTTCTTCTCGGGAGTGTCGGGTCGGCGACGTTCTCGATGATGTCCATAGTCTGCTTTTCTCGTCACGCAATTCCAATTTGCTGCTACGCGTGGATGTATCGACGGAATTGCCCAGCGTAGCTATCGATGCGGGATTACTGAAACTGGTTTTGAAAGCGCTCTTGGATAATTCCCGCGAATCACTGATCGGCTCAGGGGTTATCAGCGTTTCGGCGCGTCGAGTTGAACTCACCTCTGCCGATGCCGTCGCTTTTTATGGAGACGTTCGCCCCGGTTCGCATGTGGAAATCATCGTGGCCGATACCGGCTGTGGACTGACACCCGAAGTATCGCAACGGTTATTCCAAGAGCCGTTCTTTTCGACGAAAAAAAGACGGCGCGGTGGCTTTGGGCTAGCGACCGCTTATGGTGTACTGTTTGCCAACAAAGGGGGGCTGTATCTGCACCCCGGCGAAGAGCGCGGAGTCGTCGCCCGAGTGGTACTGCCAGTTGCTCCGGTTTCGGCAATGTCTGGGATGGAGACGGTAAACGACACGAGGGAAGATTCGTTGCTGGTTGCGACAACCAAGGAACTACCCCACCATTTCGTTATCCCGACGTTAACCGAATCACGTCCACTTGTATCCGTTGCCCAAGAGGTATAATGCCGTGGCTCCTATAAACTCAATGGTCAATCATGCCGCCCGCTCTTCGACTAACTTAGCTGTTAATGAATGTGATGAGACGCAAGGGCTGTTTCACTCCACCGAGGTCCACATATTGGTAATCGATGATGATTCCTCCGTGTGTCGGATGATCCAAGCGGCATTAACGCCCCAAGATTTGAAAGTCACTGTGCAATCGGATCCGAATGAGATGAGACCGTCTCTGGAGGCACAACCCTATCACTTGATAATACTAGATTATGTCATTCCCGGATGGGAACCCGAGCAAACTCTTGAGTGGTTGCGTCAACATCAACCGCAAGCAAGTATTATCGTGATCACCGCGTACCCTTTGATGAGTCGTACCCCTGTCGAAACGTTCGATTGCTTGACAAAACCGTTCGCTGTCTCCTCTCTCCAACAAACAGTGCTGCGTTGCCTGGAAGGCCGTGGTCTACTACGGATGTCGGAGTCCGCCTTGCGAGAAGTGTTGGGAAGCGTCATTCGCGAGCGGCGAAAAGGGTTGGGACTCACGCTCGCCCAGATGGCTCAACGCACCGGCGTATCGTTGGGCTATTTGTCGCAGATTGAGCTAGGGAAAAACTCGGCATCCATCGAAACACTCTACCGCATCTCGCTGGGACTGGGCATCAAGATGGCCGAGCTATTTCAAACGCTTCAGCCAGGGCACTGAGTATAACTACCAACACCGCCAAAAACCATTTCATGGTTCAATTTCGGTCTTGGCGTCTAGGGCCGTGCCGCACCCGTGATTATTGGGTCGCAGGCAAAAATTCGCTAGCCATTTCGGCTAATTACGGTTACGATAGATACATCATTCCACCATCACCGGAGGATTTTTGATGCTCCTCCTTCTTGTGTCACTTTTATACTCCGCTGCCGATACTCCACTACGAGAAGTGATTGACTCGGAAATGGCATCCGCCTGGAAACGTGAAAAACTCACTCCGGCCGGAGCCAGTACCGATAGTGAATTCTTGCGACGGCTTACTCTCGATCTAGTTGGTACGGTGCCGGCGCTGGAAGAGATCACGACATTTCTTGCCGATAAAACGCTTGATAAACGAGCCAAAGCCATCGACCGACTGTTGGCCGATCCGCGATTCGCGAAACATCAACAGGAAGTTTGGGAACAAGCGCTTGTGGTTCGTGACCCCAACAGCGAGGCATGGCGTGGCCGAGAACGGTTCAAGACGTGGTTCGCCGACAAAGTAGCCCGCGATGAACCATTTACCAATGTGGCCCGTGCTCTGTTGATGGGTGAGCAAGACGGTAGCGAACTATTCCTCGTTCAATATCGCAACCGGCCCGAAGACGCCATCGAATCGGTTAGTCGGTTGTTTCTCGGCACACAGTTACAATGCGCACGATGT
>RGDT01000184.1 GCA_009918525.1 Planctomycetia bacterium | reverse complement strand
TACGACTGCTGCGAACGGCTGAGATAACACCGGGCACAGGGATTCAGTGACTGCGCTGCGATTAAATCTTAATCGCAACTGGTTTTGCTAGTTCTCCTTTTCAAGGAATCGCCGACCGGCCTAGCGAGCATCCCAAACACTTAGGGCCATTACTACTGCGCTGGACGATGACAAGCCGACGATTTTCGACGAGCCACATTTCGGTCCCATTTGGAATGTCAATTTAGTCAAGTGGCTGGGTATTGCTGGTGTAAATTGGGGGACTTGCTTTTGCCATTTGCAGGCTATCTGTTGCTTGCCCTGCCTATCATGTAGCCTTTGCTAGTTGGCGTTTCCATTCTACTGTTTCTGTCATTTCACAATTTTGGCGACCTTGCCAATAGGGATCAGCTGAATTTTCGGCTATTTAAGCAGTTTCTAATACTAGAACACATTATCATAGGGCCACTCATTAAGTTATTTCATCAATTATTGCTAACAGGAGTGATTAATGTCGCACTAAAGCAATTAAGTAGAAAGAAATGGACGTTTGGGAGTTTTCTTTAGCAGTTTTTCAAAAATTGTTCCTTTAACGATTTTGTGGTTTACCACTCAGGTCATTATATTAATTGGGTGCATCCCGTTCTTAATCGTTTTTGAATGTATAAGTCCTAAACCTACCGAGCCTTATCAATTGTGGTTATTATTGGCTGCGTATATTTATTTCTTCATTGTGTTACTGATCTATTTATTCTTCGCTACTCGCTGGACTTTTGCGATAGCTCTAATCTTCCATCGTGATCTTTCAGGGATTGGAGCGATGCGTACCAGTTGGGAAATGACAAAAGGTCATTTCTGGGGAATGCTCGGTATCAATATCGATATCAGTATCGGACTGTTCGGACTACCCATGATGATGATCTGGCCCGCTTATTTTTTCCAATACTCTGACTCACGTCGCAGGCTATCTTGATGCAATGCAAGGCCATGCTTCTCAATACCGATATAATGATGAATGATACTTAATTGGACCGAAAAACCCCTGATTTGAATTAGTTGCGGCCTAATCGGGACATACATATCGGTATTATTACGCGCCATTTTAAGTTCTAGTCCAATTTTCATTCGACAGCTCTCTAACTTCGTCACTATCGCCCTCCCCTCAGGAAAACAACCTTCTTTTTTTGCCCGCACCTGGTGACTGGGTGTATACAATAACTCGGCTAAAGGAGGGCAGCGCGTGTCCGATCCTGTTCCGCTTATTGAACTGGAAAACCTTCACCGCTCATTTGGATCGATGCAGGCTTTACGGGGATTGACGTGCCGTATTCCGACAGGCCGTGTTGGTCTGCTTGGTCCCAACGGTGCGGGCAAATCAACTCTGCTCAAAATTCTACTAGGACTCTTACCACCAAGCGGAGGTCGCGGGCGAGTTCTTGGACGCGAACTCGGTTCGGCTGGTTCCGAATTACGCCAACTGATCGGCTACATGCCGGAAGCTGATGGCCTAGTCTCGGGGCTACGCGGTGTCGATTACGTCGCGTTGGCTGGTGAACTGTGTGGAATGCCTCGGCGCGAAGCTCGACGACGAGCACATGAAGTGCTGACCTACCTGGAATTGGAAGATGCTCGCTATCGAGTTCTCGACGAATACTCTTTGGGCATGAAACAGCGTCTCAAACTAGCTCAGGCTCTCGTCCACGATCCGCCAGTGTTACTCCTCGATGAACCAACTAGCGGTCTCGACCCCAGCGGCCGTGATGCTATGCTGGAATTACTTGGTAAACTAGGCCGTGAACACCATAAATCGCTGATTCTCTGCACGCACCTTTTGGGCGATGTAGAAAGAGTTTGCTCGACGGTTTTAATACTTCATAAAGGTCGCCTTTTGCGTCAAGGCGCGGTATCGGAACTATGCGCTCGTCGTCAAGATCGATACATCTTGCAAATCGAGGGTGATCCAACAGCCTTTCGCGACGAGTTAACGCTTGAAGGTGTTAACGTCGTCGCGGACAATAAACGCGGTGAATGGCGTGTAACTGTTCCGAACGGCTTCGTCACCCGTGCCTTTTTCTCTCTGGCTAGCAATCACGGCGTGCTCATCCGTGGGTTGAGTGTGGATGACGAATCGCTCGAAGAACTCTTTTACCGCGTTCTGGCCGAGGCGGACCCTGATGGCTGAATTGAATCCAGTGCTTTTGCGTTATCGCGGTTGGCGCGGCTCGTTGTCTGACAACGGCGCGACCGTGACAGTACTGTTCGGGTTGGGTCAATTTGCCCTGTTGGGGTTGGCTGCAATCCTAACCGGTTACATCCAACTAGCTACCTTGACGCTCTTCATGCTGAACTTCAGCCTCGTCGTTCGCTCGCGAGCATGGCCCGTGGCTCGGATTGCGATCGAACAACTATTTTGCCGGCGATTGTTCTGGGGACTCTATGGCTTATCCCTGACAGTGTTTCTCATGTATTTCTTTGGACAATACCTTATGAGTTGGGCACAAAACCAACTCGGCGAAAGTGAAGTCCGCGTCGGTGCGGTCGGCAAGGTAAATCCTAAATGGTTGCTAGACTTTTTGCGTAACGCGCTCAAGTTCAACGGCTCCGCCGAAATGTTTCGAAACTTTTTCTGGTATGAGACTAACAGCGTGATGATCACGCTCGCCTTATCTGGGTCCGTCCTAATCGGAAATGATTTACGTCATGGTAGTTTATCGTTCTATCTCAGCAAACCTCTAGAACGTTGGCACTACCTGCTCGGCAAAGGGTTGGCAGTGACCGGATTCTTAAATTTATTTACAACTTTACCTGCTATTGTTTTATTTGTTCAATTTGGCTTGTTGGAGTCATGGGACTATTTTGCCGACCACTCGCAGCTATTATTCGGCATCGTCGCTTATGGCCTTGTTCTCAGCATCCATCTTACGGTCATTTTGCTTGCGTTGGCATCGTGGCTTCGGAATACGGTGCCTCTAGTCATGGCATGGATGACCCTTTTCGCCTTCGCTCAAGGAGTGTCCTCGGCTTTGGTCGATGGGCTACACTACTCGCCAAGATGGCGGTTGGTAGATATGTGGAACTGCACGTTTCTGATTGGTAATCACTTACTAAGTGTACCCTCCGAGGCAATTCGGCCCGCGCCGCAACCACCGGTCGGAGAAGCGGCCTTGGTGTTGGGTCTAGTGGGGTTTCTATGTCTGACGCTTTTGATTTTGCGAGTTCGAGCCGTCGAGGTAGTGAGTTGATCGCGGTACCGATACCTCGCAGCGATGAACCAACGACAACGACAAAACCGTTGACCCTATCGACAACACCCTTATTGTTGTGCGAACAAGTATCGAAGTGGTACGGTCCTGTACGTGGTGTGTTGCAAGTCACGCTGGAATTGCGTAGCGGTCTCACAGGTTTGGTTGGGGCGAATGGTGCGGGCAAGACTACCCTCATCCGACTCATCACAGGCCAGGCGCTTCCCGATGTGGGTCGTGTACTCGTTGGCGGACATGATGCTCGCTCCACATCAGCGCGGCGATTAGTCGGCTATTGTCCCGATGTGGATGCTTTCTATGAGGAAATGAGCGGCCGACAATTTATTGAGGCCATGGCAAGGTTATGTGGTTACAGCGGTGCGGAATCGCGTCGCCGTGCGGGGGCCATGCTGGAGAAGGTCGGAATGACCGGACGAGCCGAACGTAAACTACGCGGCTATTCCAAAGGTATGCGACAACGCATCAAACTTGCGCAGGCGTTATTGCACGATCCCCCCCTCCTGGTGTTGGACGAACCAATGAGCGGGATTGACCCCGTCGGGCGGGCGGAGTTTGTAACATTGTTCAAAGAATTAGCCGCTATGGGTAAATGTTTGTTGATCAGTAGTCATGAATTGGACGAACTCGAAAAACTAACCGATCACGTCGTTATCATGTCCCATGGAAGAGTTGCGGCGGCAGACACGGTGCCGCGCATCCGTGAACGATTGATCGAGGTGCCCACGACGATCCGTATTGATGTAACACGAGGCACAAATGGCGATGATCATCGGCGTTTTGCAGCAATGTTGATGTCGCGATTACTCGATCTCACCGCATTAGAGGCGAGCGAACCTTCAGAGGAAATAGGTCGATTATTGGTTCGGACCCGAACGCCAAGGCACTTTTTAGAGGAAGTCAACCGCCTTGTATTGGAAGAGTGGTTTGAGATTGTACATCTCAAACCAGTTGACGAATCGACACAAGCGGTGCTAGGGATGTTGCTAGCGCGTAGGCGTTGAGTGGCAAACACACTCGTGTCTGTGCCCGAACTTTACGCCATGATCGCCAGGATTGGATGGCCATGGTCGATTTCAAGGCGTTTACGTCCTGGGATTTCGAGCTTCCGCGAATCCAATCCCATGAGGGCCAAAATAGTCGCGTGTATGTCGGTAACATAGTGCCGATGCTCGGTAGCGTGAAACCCAAGCTCGTCCGTGGTACCGTGTACAAGACCACCCTTGATTCCACCGCCGGCCATCCATACGCTAAAGCCATAAACGTGATGATCGCGGCCGTCACTTCCCTGTGTACCAGGAGTTCGTCCAAACTCACTTGCAAAGAGTACGATAGTTTCGTCCAACAATCCACGGCGTTTCAGATCTTTCAAGAGTCCGGCAACTGGTTTATCCACCTGCCGAGCATTATTTTCATGGTTGCGTTTCAACCCACCGTGTGCATCCCAGCTACCGGCTCCGCCCGCACCATGCTGCACTTGAATGAAGCGAACACCCCGTTCCACGAATCGCCGCGCCGCGAGCATCTGCATACCGAAATCACGAGTCGCCGGGTCGTCGATTCCGTAGAGTTTTTTCGTTTCGGCCGTTTCAGTATCAAATTTCAAGACCTCGGGTACGCTGGTCTGCATCCGATAGGCCAACTCATAAGCTTTGATTCGAGCAGTGAGCGCGGCATCGTCGGGATATTCGATGGCCTTGATTCGGTTAAGTCGACCGACAAGGTCGAAACCCCGCTCTTGTTCTACCACGCTTCGGGCACGCTCGGGACGACCATAATCTAGGGGGTTGGCCGGATCAATCCGCAGAGGGACGGCATCATGCTCTGGCCCTAAATAGTGGCCATCTTTTGCGTTCCAGTATTCCCGACGACCCATGGAAATGAATTGAGGCAAATTTTTATTTAGAGTTCCCGCCCCATAATGCACCCAGGCCCCCAGCGTCGGAAATTCGCCGTCGAGCATATGTCGCCCGGAGTGAAATTGGGTTTGCGCTCCGTGATTATCATCGGTGGTATACATAGAGCGAACGAAAGCGATGTCACCGCTACATTCGCCAATGTTCGGAAACCAATCACTGACCTCCACACCAGCCGCTCCTCGTTTTTTGAAGCCGATTTGTGTAGGCAAGATGCGATTGCGTTGTTGCCCGTTGGCATCGTTGACAACAACAACGCGAGCGAGTTTGAGCTTGTCGGGATCCTGTACCGATTTGTATGGTGTCTCAGCGATGGTTTTCCCGGCATACTTATCAAGCATCGGCTTCGGGTCGAACGATTCCATATGGCTAATGCCGCCGTTCATGAACAACCAAATGACGCTCTTCGCCTTGGGCCGACCTCGCGGCGTAGCCGCAGCTCGGGTCATTCCGTCCTGGGCCAGCATGGCACCCAGCGCCAAACCGGTGAAGCCCATTCCCAAATCGGCCAGAAAAGCTCGACGATGGAAACCGGAGCAAGCTGAATGTGCATTCATCGCATGTACCTCAGCGGATGGTCACGAAATCGTTGTGATTCAGCAACGCATGGATCAACAAGACCCGCGCTTCACGGGCCGACTCTGTGCGTTTTTCCTTGACTGCTAACACTTCAAATTCCTTCAATGCTTCCACACATGCCGTTAGTTCATCGGCTGTGGGTGTTTGAGCTAACACGGTCTCAAACGCCGTGCGACAGAAAACGACTGGGTCGATCATTTCCAAACGGGAGGCAATCCGAGATGCCGCATCCATCGCGACACCGCTATTCTGCAACGCTAACCCCTGTTGTGGCAAGACACTCACGGTTCGTCGATAGCACTCTAATACATTCGCATCATCGAACAACGATAAAAATTTATTTTGCTCATTGTGTGAATGGAAAAAATACAAGCTGCGGCGATTGGTTATAGCGTTTGCCGGTACAGGGGGACCACCAATCATCGGGTCGAGATCACCGGACAACAGGAGCAGGCTATCGCGAACGGTTTGCGATTCCATCCGTATCGAGTTCATACGCCAATAGTCTCGATTTTCTGGATCGGCTGCACGCTCAGCCGTTGCTCCCGCACTGGCCGACGACATGCGGTAAGTAGCACTTGTCACAATCAAGCGATGGAGATGTTTCATGCTCCAGCCATTTTCGATTAACTCAACGGCGAGCCAGTCCAGCAATTCTGGATGCGATGGAGCCAGGCCTTTGCGGCCAAAGTCGAAAACGGTTGGTACTAAGGGCGTGCCCATATGACGCAACCAGATATGATTGGCCGCTACCCGGGCGGTCAGGGGATTTTCCCGCGCCGTGAACCATTTTGCCAAGGCACTCCGTCGGCCGGTACTTGTCTGAGGAAATGGCTTCATTCGCGATGCTTCGGACTCGACGTTCGACTCCAGCGTCTTGACCGACCCGCGAAGAGACGTATAGGTCTCTCCAGCTGGCTTCTTCCTAGCGGTTTCCAACGCTTTTTGAGCCGCTGCCAGTTGTTTTGTCTCGGCACGAGCAACGCCTTCTTCGGCAACTGCGGTGGCCAAGGCACGTTCAGCTTCATTAGCGGCTCGACGTGCTGCTGGAGTGCGCAGGCGATCCGCTTCCACGGCTTTGCGAATGGCCTCAGGTCGCAGTATCGCGGTGGCCAGTGCTTTCTCGGCGACAAGAACCGCATTATTTGCTTGCTGGGGCGTTAACCCAGGGCGAGTAGGTAAAGTCGTCAACTCGAAGGCGTGCATGGTAGCCGTCGCGTCGAACGTGATTAGCTCAAGCGCACCTGGACGACGAGGAATGGGTAGACGATACGCCAACGCGGCCCGGCCGTTGACGTCTACGTTCACTTCTCCTCCACGAACAAGAATGGAAACATCCTGCATCTCGTTAAGTTTGATCGGCCGCATTTGTGCTGCTGCCGGTGGATAAACAAATTCAGCTCCATTTTTGTAAGCAATCTGCACTTTGGGTCCGCCTTTGTAGGCACTGAGGTAAACGAGCACCTCGTGACCGTCGGAAACATCGAAAGCCAATCCGACCGAGTGGTAGGTTTTGCCTCCCGTTGGCGTGAACTTGAAGTGGGCGAGGAAGTCGGGAGGAGCACCCACTTTCAGGCGAGTCGCTGAACGTGTCGCGGCCACCTCCTCCTGTGCCAAAGCTTCCCCCTTATTGGTCCAACGTCCGGACTTCACCTCCCAAAGTGATGATGTGAACCCTTTGGCCAGTACTCTCGGTGGCTGTGCTGTTCCTCCAATGTTTAGCGCTTGCCGTGCTAACTCCAATTCGCGCCGCGCGTTTTGCAGACGTTCTTCTGCATATCGTAGATGATTGGCCAAGATAGAGGGTCGCAGCCCTGTCATATAAGCTTCGGTGGGCAATTCGATCTGTCGAATGTCAACTCCCTCGCGGGCCAGAACTTTGGGAAGACCGGGAGCAATAGGAGTTTTACGAGGATTCTTCTCGTCTCCACGAATGAACAGGTAAGTGGGAGTGTCAAGATTACAATCGAACACGCGCGGAACGCCGTTTTTCTCAATATCCGTTTCGCTACCCGTCAGGTCAGTACGGATTTGATACGGCTCGAAAAAGGCCCGGAAGCGATAGAAATCCTGTTGAGAGATCGGGTCATATTTATGATCATGACACTTAGCGCAGTTCATTGTAATACCGAGAAACGCTTTGGAGGTATGCTCGACGACGTCTTCAAGCCAGGTATTTCGATTGAATTTGAAGTATGATCGCGCTAGGAATCCGGTCGCTCGTAACCGTGAATCGTCGGTCGGATATAGCTCATCTGCCGCGAGCATTTCGCGAAGCATCTGATCATAGCCGACGTCGGAATTCATCGCTTCTAGGGTCCAATCGCGCCAATGCCAGATATGTTTTTGGCTGTTACGCACTTCGGACCCGAGTCCCCACCAGTCGGAATACCTCCAAACATCGAGCCAGTGCCGTCCCCATCGTTCGCCGTAATGAGGTGATGCCAGCAAGCGTTCCACGACCTTTTCATAGGCGTAAGGCGAT
>RGDT01000183.1 GCA_009918525.1 Planctomycetia bacterium | reverse complement strand
GGCGGTGAGGCAACAGGCGGTGAGGCAACAGGCGGCGAACTACCGGGCGGCGGTGCAATCGAAGAAGTAGCCGGTTGGGTGACCGGTTTGGTTCCAACGCCGAGCTGTTTGGCCCGAACGATGAGCGGATCATTCGCCTGCGTCTCCCGTTGCACTTTCCCTTTGAGCACTCGCAACTTCAGTTCGCCGCGCGAGTTTAGGTCAAGCGCGGCTCGCGGCCCATCCTGCACCTCTACCGACGTGTCGAGGCGAACCTGCCCTTCGGCATAAATCGAAGCATGAAGAATCCCCGTATTCTGATAGCGGGGAAGATCGACAAAGGCGACAGCTCGTTGAAATCGCGTCTGCACGACGCTCTGTTGAGCTAATCCGTGCCCTTCCAGCAAAAACACAACCATTCCACCTTCGTTCCAGGTCACGACGCGGTCGGCTTCCAAAACAATCGGCTTCGCATCTCCGGCTATATCGCGCTGGAAACGAAGCAAGTCGCCTTGACGAGTAATAGAGGTAGCTAGTGGCCGGATGGCCGACGAACTTCCCAAGAGCGGCGTAGCGGAAGGACGCCCCTCCGTGGGGCGGATTGCGGGTGTCGCGTTCCCCAGCGGTTGCTGGGCATCGATGCGGCCGGAGGCCACAACGACGAGCAACGCCAGGAGCGAACCAGCCAGCCAACGGCTATAACGGCGGTTCATGGAACTGCGCGGAACATTACCGCGCCCCCTTCTTAGCGGGCCAGACTCGTCACGACGTGACTGGCGCGTGCGGTCTGACGTGAGATGGCGTTCATAGCGTCCGGATTGCACGAATCAAGACCGAAGGGAAACGTCATCTAAGAAGACCTAGCCCGGATATTTCATGAGGAAGTCGCCGTGCGAGGCAATGGCCGCTCCTGAGCCTGTTCTCGCCGTGCCCGGAAAAGGCCTGACAGGGGCCTATACGAAATTTTGTGCCAGGGAGAGAACGAGGTTAGAAGTTATGCTGTTGGCAAGAAATCGGGGTTGCGCGAATGCTCGGTAACCTGTAAGGTAGTGGGATCAACGCAACCCGCGTCAAGGCCGAAGACTGCATCGACTTCCTCGTCACTACACCCAAGCAGTGTAGCGCAATCGAGGCCTCACGCATCCAGCCCAAACAACCCCACTAAACCGTCCACGACGCTTTCACCCGATTGCTCCACCGACTCGAACCCGATCCTGCCATCCTCTGGGCCGAGGCCAGGTCCGATGTCGCCCTCAACGACGGCGTCCTCGTCCTCGACGACTCCATCCTCGACAAGCCCTACGCTAGCAAGATCGAACTTGTCGGCCGCCACTGGTCGGGCAAGCACCACGGCATCGTCCAGGGCATCAGCCTAGTCTCCTTGCTCTGGACCGACGGTGACCGAAACCCCTGTGGCTACGGGATCTACCACCAGTCGATCGACCGCTTGACCAAAAACGACCATGCCCAGGCCATGCTCCAGGCGAAGCACGGCCGGTGTTTCCAGCCCAAATGCATCGTCTTCGACGGGTGGCACAATAGACTGGAGAACCTGAAAAAGAGTTGACGCGGCAGCAGTACGCGAAGTTCAGTTGGGCGATCGAGAACTATCTCGAGAGGATCAAGCAGTGCACGGAGGCTGAGCATTGCCAGGTGCGTTCGGCCCGTGTTCAGCGCAACCACATCGGTTGGCGTTGCGCGCCTTCCCGCGTTTGGCGGTGCACAGCTACCGGACCGGGATCAGTTGTCTGGTAGCCAATGTCGCCATCACACGGAGTGCGTTTCGCGCCTACCTCGGTCATCTCTACATGAACCTCGCAATCGCGTAACTTCCATGTATGTCATCACGGGATGGGCGAGATAACCCCGTAGCTTTCTCAAAAGATCATAGTTTTCACTCGCCCGACGTGCGAATTTTTCTCCTTACTTTCTCACTCCGGCAAGTGAAACAGCTTACGCATTGCCTCTAAGAGTGTGTGCCGAGCACCGGTCGTCACCGCCGTCTCATCGTTCAACGCACGGATCGGACCGTGTAAAAACTGATTTTGTAACAAGCTGAACGCCCCTTCGATGTATTGCTTGTCCCCGTCGGAGAGCTTGCCGTTGAGCCTCAAAAATAATTTCGTCACAATTTCGCGGCGTTTCTCTTCAAGACTCTTGGTCAGACGATCAATCACCGGCCCGACGCGGCGACGTGCGATGTCCTTGACGAATTTTTGTGCCTCCGCTTCGACAATGCTTTCAGCGGGCGCGATGTGGTCACGGCGTCGGGCCAAGGTCGCCTCGCGAACCTTCATCAAATCGTCGATATTAAAAAGAAATGTCTGATCGCCGTCGTGAATTCGCGGGTCAAAATCGCGCGGCACTGCAATGTCGAGAATCGCCACAGTGTGACGACGTGGAATCTTGAGATAACGCTCACGAGTGACAATTGGCTCGGGTGCCCCTGTGGTACTCAAGACAATATGCGCCTGGGCCAACACCTCGTCGAGCCGATCCCATGCCACGGCTTCGCCTCCACAACCGGCCGCGACAGCGTAAGCTTTATCCGGGCTGCGATTCGTAACAAGGATGCGAGCTGGTCGCTGTGCGGCGAGATGTTTTAGGGTCAACTCGCCCATCTTGCCAGCACCAATAACCAGTACCGTCTTGTCGCTGAAATGATCAAATACTTCGCGAACGTAATCCACAGCAGCACTGGAGACGGAGACGTGACCTTGCGAAATTCCCGTCTCTGTGCGAACGCGACGAGCCACCTTTCGAGCCTGCATGAACAACACATTCAACACCGGCCCCGTCACTCCCAGCGCCAATGCCTTTTCGTATGCCTTTTTCACCTGTCCGGCGATTTGCCCCTCACCGATGAGCATACTGTCTAAACTGGCCGAGACGCGAAATAGATGCCGCACTGCGTCAAGTTGGCGATATGCGTAGACGTGAGGTCGTACCCGATCCAGCGATAATCCGTGAAAGTCAGCGAGAAACCTGGTCAAATCCCCACCCAACGGGCATGGTCCCGAACGAGCCAAATATAGCTCTACGCGGTTACAGGTGCTTAGGATCACCGCCTCATAGCCAAGTTCGGAAGCGAGCCGCTCTAGCGCACGTCCCGCTTGCTCGTCGGTGAAGGCGAGTTGTTCGCGCACCTCGACCGCCGTGTTACGGTAACTGCAACCCAGAGCCAACAACTCCATCGTCGATCAACCCCCGGTCGGCTGATTGTGGGACAGCACCAGACTACATAACAACAGCAGGAAGGCCACGATCGTCAACATCGCCACCTGTCTAGCCCGTAGAAACGATGCAATCCTTAAAAACAGCACCACCGCAAAAAGCAACCACAGCACAACCGTGCTGAGAACACGCGGATCTGTCCAGCTCACCACCTCGCTCCGCGACAACAACACAACACCAGCTATCATTCCGGCCGATAACAGTGGAAAAGCGGCCCAGATCGCACGACGGTTCATTTCTTCAAGTTTTTCAAGACTGAGCATTCGTAGCCCGGTGCCCGGTGTGGCCTTGGTGCGTAAACGGTGTGCTTGGAAAAGATACATAATACTAGCGAGGAAGCCCACACAAACGCCCACCGAGGCCAGCAGGAGCAACGTCGCGTGGACCGGCCCCCACAGGGTGTGGGTTTCGTAGGTCGTCCATAATCCACGCTCTGGAGGTTGGCCGAACAACACCGCCAGTCCAACTAGGGCAAGGACCAACGGCAATACGAAAATGCCCCAGGTCAAGCGGCGATAATGAATTGCTCCCGTAAGATAGGCTACCACAAGAACCCAGGCAACAAAGAGCAACCAGGAAAACTGCCAAATAAGCGGAGGCTGTTTGCTATACAAAAATAAAGTGTGGGCGACTAGCCCGGCAAGACCACTGAGCAAAGCCCCTATGCGTGCTGCTATCAAGCCACGCCACGAGTGGAGAAGCTCCAACATCAACGCCAGTGTGTAACTGGCTACGAAACAAAAAATCGTGATACGGTCCATGGTGTCCGCGTTGGCTCTCTTACCAAGTTTAGTGTAGGCGAAGGGACCGACCAGGAAAAGATACCCTGCCTCCATAGCCGACGATGCCAGTCGTCGATTAAACCTATCCAGACAATAAAGCATGCGGTCTTTCAGTAACGCATCAACGCCAACCACCCGATCCCAATGACCAAGGTCAACAGCGTCAGTGGCACACCCACACGGGCATATTGCATGAAAGACACATTCACCCCCTCACGCCGTGCCCCTTCAACTACGATCAAGTTCGCGACCGAACCCAAAACCGTCAAATTCCCTGCCAGCGTACTCGACAGCGATAAGGCTAACCACGCCGTCTCCCGACGATCCTCGGGCATGGCAGCAATAACATCCTTAAACAGCATCACGGCCGGGACATTGCTCACCAAATTTGACAACACCACGGAAAGCCCACTCAACGCGAGTAAAGGCTCGTCGCGAAGCCATGCCCATTCCGTGACGCCCCAAATCGGCAAAACATGTTTGCGAAATCCCCCGACCACGATAAACAACCCCGCAAACAACACCAACAACGGCCAATCAACCTGCGCGAACAGTTTCCCCGGCGGCGTGCGACTCATCGCCGATACCGCTGCGGCCCCCAGCGCGACCAATGGCAAAGCTGTCGTAGGCAGTGAGAAAAACAACAGGACCGCAACCACCGCTATCAATGTCGGCATCACCGGAATCGGGCGCAAAATACGTTTGTTCTCATCACTTGCCTCTGGTGTGAGCCCCTGCCCTGCAAGTTGGTTGCCATAGATCCATGTGATTAACAGATAAGCCAGCCCCAACGACAACACCGCTACGGGACCAAGCTTGGCCATGAAACGCAAATAGGAAATGCCCGAATTAATTCCGATGTACATATTTTGCGGGTTGCCGGTAATCGCCGCTGCCGAGCCCAGATTCGACGCCATTGCCAGACCGATCAGATGCGGCAGCGGATTATAGCCGCGACGCCGACACTGTCCCAATACCAACGGCGTGAACGCCACACAGATAATATCGTTGACCAAAAAGGCAGAAAGCGCACCGCCCAAACCGATGGTCAAGGCCAACAATCGACGCGACGAACCAACGTCTAAAAGCGATTCAAGCCGCTCGAATAATCCCTCCAGACGCAAGACTCCAACCAACACCATCAAGCCGAACAGAAGCACCATCACCTTATAATCCAGGAACATCGGGCTGAACGCCTCATCGAATCCAACCAACCCTACGCAAAGCATCGACGCAGCACCGATAAGAGCGATTCCAGCTCGGTCGGTCCTTAGCCCAGGCACCTTGCCGATGGCTAGGAAAAGATACGTCAGACCGAACACGACCAACGTCATCTGATATTCCACGGGGATTCCTTTCCCTCAGAACTCATCAGCCTAAGCATCTTCGGAACGCGGGCGCCGTGTTGCGTCGTGGTCGTTGCCGTTGAGGGGCGCGGAACTATCACGACCGTAATCGAACTCGAAGTCAGCCGCTTCCTCGGGCGACTGCTGAAGTTGACGGTCCATCGCACGGCGCATTTTTCGTGTGCCGCTTTTTTTGATGTCGCGTTTGAGCTGACGGTGCTGTCGTTTTTCTTGGTCCATACTAGAGAGACAATTAATGAAGGTCACAGGTTCGCCGTCTGCTTCGGTCGAAATCTTGCAAAACGTCCTCACCCTTCGACCGACATCGACGGTAAAATAAACTGTAGGAACGATAGCCTAACTGCATAATCTTCACAAGCGATTAACACTGTCTTTCCTGGTTCGGAGCCATTTCATGACGCCACAACAGACGCTTTTGACAGCTCTCGCCGATCAACCGGGCGATACGCTAACTCAAATGGCTTTGGCGGATTGTTTGGAAGAAGCTGGAGAGCTGCCCCGTGCTGAACTGACCCGGCTCACGCTGAAGCTCTGCCGTCTCCATGCCGATGACCCGTTGCGGATGATAGAGGCCAATCGCATCAACGAATTACTGGTCAGCGGAGTACGCCCCTGTGTTCCCGAGATATTTAACTCGGTGCAGATGCGTCTTGTCCTTATTCCTGCCGGGCGATTCCTTATGGGGTCACCTGCTAATGAAGAGAGCCGCCACGAGGACGAATGGCAACATCCCGTTGAGATTAGCCGTCCGTTCTGGATCGGGGCGAACCTAGTCACCCAAGGGCAGTTCAAACAGGTCATGGGCTTCAATCCATCGGCGTTCACGCAAAACGGAGTCTTGGCTGATCGAGTGATCGGACTGAACACGCAGTCGTTTCCGGTGGACTCGGTAAGCTGGCACACGGCAACGGAATTCTGCGAACGCCTCACCCAGATGGAGCAGGGGCGAAGATATCGACTTCCCACCGAGGCAGAATGGGAGTACGCCTGTCGTGCAGGCATGACCACTGCATTTTCTTTTGGCACCGCAATGTCTTCGTTGATAGCGAACTTTGATGGTAAATCGCCCTTTCTTTCTCGCCGAATTGGTCCCGATCTCAACCGAACGACCGCCGTCGGCAGTTACCCACCTAACGCTTGGGGAGTGCATGACATGCACGGTAACCTTGATGAATGGTGCGGTGACTGGTACGAGGAAAATTTTTACCGCCACGGTCCCTTGTTCGATCCCGAAGGTCCCGACCAGGGGGAAATGCGTGTGATGCGAGGCGGCACCTGGGGCAACAGCGCTCGCTTCTGCCGTTCGGCATTCCGCTGGCGAGCTTCGCCCGAAGTCGCACAAACGGAAAAGGGGTTCCGCGTTGTTTGTGAATGTCGCGGCTAACAGCCGTGTCCGGTAGCCTGTCCGCGTTCTAGTTTAACACATCATGACACGAACACGATCCGAAACCACTTTACCCGCCTGCTATGCCATTGTTCTGCCGGGATTGGAAGAAATCGCGGGAGACGAAATTGCATCGCGCGGTGAGGTCAAAAAGACTAGCCGAGGCGTCGTCGTCTTTCGCCTTGACGAAATTGATCGCCGATTACTGACGTTACGAACCACGGAAGATGTCTTTCTGCTGGCATGGGGTACTGACTCGTTAACCTATCGGGCAACCGATCTGGAATCCATCGAACGATGGACCGCCAAGGTTGATTGGCCGCACTTGCTACGAATTCACCACACGATTCGCCCTCGGCCCACCGGCAAACCGACCTATCGCCTTGTTACTCAGATGGAAGGTAAACACGGCTACCTCCGACGAGATGCTGGCAAGGCTCTGGCCCGCGGTTTAGCGGGAGTCTTCCCCGATTCATGGAAACCAGTTGAAGAAAACGCTTCCATTGAAGTCTGGCTCACCATCGATCAGGCTACCGCAGTATGCGGCCTACGTTTGTCAGATGCCGATATGCGACACCGCACCTACAAGCACGAACATCAGCCCGCTTCCCTAAGACCAACGGTGGCGGCCGCAATGGTATGGCTGGCTCGAGCGCGAGCGGGAGAAGTGTTCGCTGATCCGATGTGTGGCGCGGGAACCATACTTGCCGAGCAACTCGTATGCGATAGTCGTGTCTGTGTCATCGGCGGAGACATCGAACGCAGCGCCGTACGAATGACCCGAAGCAACCTATCTCGATTGGGTGATCCGCTACTCAACCATTGGGACGCCCGTCGTTTGCCGTTGGCTCCTCGGAGCGTCGATCATGTCGTTAGCAATCCACCGTTTGGCAAGCAACTATCCAGCCCGACGCAGATCGGGCCACTATATCGCGCGATAGCAAGAGAATACGACCGTGTATTACGCCCTGGTGGTCAAGCCATTCTGCTGGTGAGTGATGCCGAGGCTCTGCGAGAAGCGGTCGAGCCGTTCGGCTGGAAAGTCAAGAAGCGTACGCGGGTGTTGGTCCTAGGGCAAATGGCGCAGCTAAGTGTCTGGCGAAAACCGGCATGATCGAATAACATATTAAAGAACTGTATTGTTTATCCCAGTCTGCCCTTCGGGTCACAACCATGAGCCTAACGAAGTTAACTTGTCCCGAGTGTTCGACCACGATGCGACCCAAGACGCCGGTCGCGCCCGGAAAAAAAGTGCGTTGTCCAAAATGCGAAACTGTTTTTGTAGCGGAAGAAGACCTTGACGAAGTCGAAGAAGTCAAGCCGACCAAGAAAAAAGCTCCTGCCAAGGCCATTCCCGCACCGCCTAAGCCAAAACCCAAGGAGGAACCCAAACCGGCGAAGAAGGACGAGGACATCGAAACCTATGGCTACATCAAGGATGCCGACGACGAGGACGAAGAAGTTCAGGAACGAAAACGAGTCAACTACGCCC
>RGDT01000182.1 GCA_009918525.1 Planctomycetia bacterium | reverse complement strand
TTTTCGGCTCTGGTCGGCGCAGCCGGAAGCGTGAGTGACGGCACTACGCCGAACAGTTCTTTCAGTTCGCGGCGGTCGGTCCGTGTCATTTCTCGTACGACCAATGGCCCCTCAAAATATAAATCGATGGATCGTTTTTGAGCTGCTGTGCGGTCAGCGAGTCCAGCGGTTCGCAGAGCGTCGGCCAAGTCTTCCGGAGCAATATTCTCGACGAAAAGGGCGTAATCGCTCCGGATGGGCTTTTTCATCCGCAGTTGAGCATCGGCTGTGATGGTCAGCGTCGATTTATGCCCGGTCAACGCCAAACGCAATCGCTCCAAGCCACGACCAGCATCCCGAGCGGGAATGTCGATGCGGTAAGCGCTACCCAAGGCTAATTGTTCGCGAAGCGCCTTGCTCTGTTCGACGACATCCAAGCCATGAAACACGTGAACGCGCGGCAGTGCAAACTCGACGCGTTCTAACTGGTTAGGCACCTCTCGTTGTCCCGAGGTTAGGATCCGTGTGGGCGGTTTGCTGCCTTCCATCGGACGCGTGGGCGATTCGGGCATCGCCGGTTCGTCGGGTTCGTCGGATTCCTCAGCAGGAGCCACTCGCACGATGGACGGTGAAGTCATCCACGACGCCAGGGGATCGTTTTCGTTCGGTGCGGATGTCCCCTTGCTTCCTGCGCCCACGGCCGAGTCTGAAGACGGAGCGACGGCACGAGGCAATTCGCCGTCACCACCGTTTCCGACTCGGATCGGTTGCTGATGCGCTGCGACCGTTTCACCGGACGACGCGACGGGCCGTCTCGTTGGACGATGCGACAAAAACGACGCCACACCTACCGCTACAAAGACCAGCGCGGCCGCGGCATATCCCAGATAGAGAGTTACGGGACGACGAACGGTGGTTCGCGGAGGGACGACCTTTCCCGACTTGATGCCTTCCATGACCTGCGCGGAAAAATCGATAGGAGCCGCAACCACGGGAGCGAGTTGCAGTTCGCGTGAATCGCTCATCAACGCTTGGAGCAGACGACGAGCCTCATCGCTGCGCTGCAAAAGGCGTGCGACCTCTCGGCGTTGTTGGCTCGACAGGGAGCCGTCAACGTGGGCGGTCAGCAATTCCAATTCACGAGGCGTCAGCATGAAATCGCCCTTTGCTATGCGGGTCTGGGCCAAAGAAGGGAAGCATTCCTCTGCCCCTCATCATCCCCTCGCCCCTTAGTCAGGATCGGTCTCCTGAAGAATCGCTCGCAACTCCAATCGCGCCCGATGAAGGCGGCTGCGAATCGTACCAATCGGCACCCCGAGAAGTTCGGCCATCTCCTCGTACTTCATATCTTCCATGTCTTTCATCACCAAGACGGCTCGGTGTTCGTTGGACAACTGTCCCAGGGCCCGGTGGATGCGTCGTCCTTGTTCCGCTCTAGCCATCTCGTAACCCGGATCTGCCGATTCCGACGGGTCGGCTGGATCGATGCCCATTCCATCGGGACTGGATGCCTCGATGGGAACCACGATCCGCTTTTTCCGCCGTAGGCTGATTGCACTATTCATAGCAATCCGACACAACCACGTGAAAAACTGCGAATCTCCTTTGAACGAGTCCAACGACTGAAACGCATGCAAAAACGCTTCCTGAACCACGTCTTGGGCATCGTCGGCACTGTGTACGATCCGGTAGACGGTGCTATACAGACGATCTTGATAGTGGCGTACCAACTGCCCGAAGGCAGCCGAATTACCCCGAAGGGATTCCGCTATCAGCGTACGATCGTCCACATTTCGCCTATAATCTGTTGGACGCAATTAATTAGGAGATGGTTCCGTCGAGAGACGAAGATTTTCTCTCTACATAATTATAATGCCACAAACGACGCAACGTGTAAAGGCTTCGTCTATCCAGATACCCAAGCGACTAGTTTTTCTATCGCCCGTCGCGAACGCATCCGGCTTGGACAATCAGAGCCGGAAGCGTAAGCGACTGGATTTTCTACTGCCCGTCGCGAACGCTTCCGGCTCAGACGACCAGAAGCGACGGGATTTTCTATTGCCCGTCGCGAACGCATCCGGCTTGGACGATCAGAGGCAGTTTCATGATCAATGTTAGCAGTCTTTCAAAAACTTATCGTGTCTACCAAAAGCGTCCGGGCCTACTTGGTGCGGTGCGTGGTCTCTTTTCGCGCACCTTCAAAGAAGTGCTAGCCGTCCGCGATGTCTCCTTCACCGTCGAACCCGGTGAGATGGTCGCCTTTCTCGGCCCCAACGGCGCAGGCAAAACCACGACCCTCAAAATGCTCTCCGGTCTCATCTACCCCAGCTCGGGTACCGCCTCGGTGCTCGGCTTTGTCCCGTGGGAAAGACCCGATGCGTTTCGTCGGCAATTTTCCTTGGTCATGGGGCAAAAAAATCAATTGTGGTGGGATTTGCCCGCGGCCGATAGTTTCCAGCTTCATCGTGAGGTCTATTCGCTCGACCGTTCCACGTTCGAGCGGACCCTCGGTGAGTTGACCGAGATGTTCGGTGTCGGCAAACTCACGGCACAGCCCGTTCGCGAACTGTCACTTGGCGAAAGGATGAAGATGGAGCTAATCGCCTCGCTGCTCCATCAACCGCGATTACTCTTGCTCGACGAACCGACCATCGGGCTAGATGTGGTCGCCCAGGTGGCGATCCAAAAATGTCTCAAAGAGTACAACAGCCGACGCGGCGTGACGATGCTGCTCACTAGCCATTATATGCGCGACGTCGAGGCGTTGTGCAGCCGGGTGCTTGTCATCACGCAAGGCCGACTCGTTCACGACGGGCCGCTCAAGGCCATTATCGAACGCTTCGGCGCGCACAAACAAGTGCGGTTGCAATTTGCCGGGGATAGCGTTCCCGATGGTCTGTCCGTATACGGCGAAGTGAGCACGACGGGTCCTGTCGCCGAGCTGAAAGTGGCCCGCGCCGACGTGGCCACGATGTTGGCGGCGGTGCTTGATCGTCACACGGTAATCGACGTGGGCGTGCAAGACCCGCCACTGGAGCAAGTGATCGGCCGTGTGTTCGAGGAGAGCAAGGAGTGACCCCCCTTTCCGGCGGGGCGGTGAAAAGCTAAACTAAACAGAGCAGGCGAAGCGGACCGGAGAACCAACGGATGCGACATGTGTTGTCCGCGCTGGTGCAAAACCAGCCCGGAGTTTTGGCTCATATTTCAGGCATGATGGCCTCACGCGGCTTCAACATCGACAGTCTCGCCGTCGGTGAGACGGAGGATAAGAACCTCTCGCGCATGACCTTTGTCGTTCGCGGCGATAATGCCGTGATGGAACAAGTCCGCAAGCAACTGGACAAAGTTATCACGGTCGTGAAGGTTCATGACATCTCCACCCAGGACTTTGTCGAACGCGATCTGATGCTCATCAGCGTCGCTGCTGACCCGTCTCGGCGGAGCGAAATAAGCCTCCTCGTCGAGATGTTTCGCGGTCGTGTCGTCGATATCGGCCTGGAAACGATGATGATTGAAATCTCGGGACGCGAAGCTAAAATTGACGCCTTCATCGACCTCATGCGTCCCTATGGCATCGTCGAACTGGCTCGTACCGGCCGGATCGCCTTGGTTCGCCGCAAAAGTAAAGGAGCACCGGAATGAGCGAGACGCAACCGCTGCCGTCAGCGACGAGGCCGATTGGGCCGGAAATGACCAAACTGTTGCGGGGGCTGAAGACCGGCCAACGAATTCGCATCACTCAGACCGTGCGCATGAACAGCCGATGGAATTTCAGCCGTCCCATCGAAGGTGTGTTTCGCGAGGTGAATTACCTCAGCACCGGGCTAGCGACCGACCGCATTCCCGAAGATGACATTATCGTCGTGACGGTTCACTTTACCAAAGACAACGGCGAGCTTTCCTCGGTCGCGGTCGATCCAAGCAGTCGTATCGAAGTCATCAGTTAAACCATGTAAATCATTCGAGTTGTCGCCATTTGGCTCGCGACAACTCGAACACGTTCAGCCCTCCACGGGTTGTAGCCGATGTTGGGCGTGGAGGAGTATCCCTTGCCGCGCTCACTTTCTATATGGTTGGCACCCCTAATAGTTTTCATTATAGGGTGTGAACGAGTAGCGGTGTTAGTCGAGGTCAAGGGCCGCGTCTATCACCGTGGCGATGCCCTACCGACTGGTACGATTGTTTTCGCTCCCGATACCGAGCGTGGAACTCGCGGCCCGTTAGCCTACGGTCAGGTGGGGCCAAATGGAGAGTTTGAGCTGAGTACGCAGGGTAAGATGGGATGCCCGCCAGGACGCTACAAGGTCACGTTGGCCATTTCGCGAGCTTATCGCGTTCCCGATCGTTATCGAGATCCCGATCTCTCGGGCCAACGTGTAGAAGTTCGCGCCGGTGTGGTTAACCATTGCGATATTCGTCTAGATTAGTGAATTGTTGCTAATCTGCCGAGTTTAAGGTCGAGCAGCAGGACGCATGTCGATGGATTTTGAGCGCAGAAGGACTCACTGGGGTTAAATCATTCAGTGAGATGCGCATAAACGCTAAGAATTAGACTGCTACGGCTTCTTGCAAATTTATTCTGTTTCTCCGTTAATCGCCTTGGAGTCATCGACATTGGTCGGTGAATTATGGTAAAAATATCTTACCTGACCCAGGTGTCGATCCTGGGCTGGACAGGGGTAGATTCATGCTCCACCCGGTATTTACCTACCCAAGTTGCTGACTCTAAGTTTGGTCTCTTGCCCCCTCTATTGAAAATTGCCGGTGAAACGACCGGAACTTTTCGCGGGTATGGGGTTTTATAACCCAATGGTAAAGCCAGCTTGTCTGGCTTAGTGTTCTATTGTATACTTAACTGGTTGAGTTGATCAACGGGAAAAACCTGAATCTACCGACCCAACCTCTTGGAATGTGGTCCTCATTCGGAGCCGAACGATGAACAGCTCTTGGAATCGTTGGATAGCCCGTCTTATCGAATCGGTTAAGCGTTCAACTTCGCCGCGCCGTTCGTCAATCCGAAGGGGTACCAAGTCACCCTCTCGACCCTCGCTGGAGGGCTTGGAAGATCGCCTTGCCCCGGCCACTCTCACTTGGACGGGTCTCGGCGGTACCGGACTTTGGGCCACCCCTACTAACTGGAACCTCAATCGCGCTCCAGTTACCGGCGATGACCTTGTCTTCGGCTCAGCGGCCACGGCCGTCAATCGTGCTGCGACGAACAATCTGGCTTCGTCGGTTAGTTTTCGTTCGATTACGGTTTCTGCCGGTGGCTATACGTTGGCCTCGGTGGCGACCACCACTACGACTCTCACGGGTTCGTTGACGGTCGATGCCAATCTCGGCATCGGAACCCTAGCCACCAAGTTCACGATGGATATCAACCTTCGGCCGTCTCTCGTCAGTCCGAACCAGACGTTCAGCGTTGGCCTGGGTACCGAACTGGTCATGTCGGGCAAGCTGGCTGGTACCACCACTAGCCCCAGTAGCCAAGTGATTACCAAAGTCGGCGGCGGCGTTCTTACTTTGACCGGTGACAACACAGCCTTTACCGGCGGGATTACCCTGGCGGAAAGTGGTGGTGTCGTCTACGTCGGTAATTCGCTCGCTCTGGGCGGTGGTACGGGTGTGACCACGGTCAACACCAATTCGCAACTCCAGATTGGTTCGGTCGGCACTATCAACGAACCCATCCGCATTAACGGCTCCGGTGTTGACGGTAACGGCGCCATCCTCAACATGGTCGGTACTAACGTCTGGGCCGGCAATGTCATCATGGACAGTAACTCGGCCCTAGGTGCGGCCATCGGCACGGTCCTGAACGTCAGCGGCGAAATCAGTGATACGGGTTCGGGACGCGATCTTACCAAGGTTGCCGCGGGTGAAGTGATCTTCGGGCGAGTCGGCGGCAACTCCTATCGAGGCCAAACGATTGTCGATTTCGGCACACTGACTATTCGCGACCCCTTATCCCTCGGAGCGGGGGCCAATGCCTTACGCACGGAGAACGGTACGCCCCAATCGCAGACGATCGTCAACTACAACTCCATCACCGGGCGGGGCGGTACACTCCAGCTTGAGTTTGTCGGGCTGCCGGGCACTGATCCCAACGCCATCCTCCGCGATTCGTCTAAACCCTTTGACGCGATGACCAACCCCGTTGTCGGCTTCCAAGTCTACAATGATCGTCTGATCCTACTTGGGCCGGGGTACACCAGCACCGGCGCGCTTCGTAACAAGGCGGGCGATAACAACTGGAACGGCGAAATCACCTTGCGTAGCCCCGTCAACGCCCAGATCGCCGTGCAGGTGTTCGCGGCCGCTACCACGAATCTGATTATCGACGGACGCATCGGAGCCGACCCGCTGACCACCACGCCAGAGGCTTCGGCGTCGTCAGAAACGCCGTTCACTAAGACCGGCACAGGGCGACTCATACTCACGAACGCCAACACTTACTACGGTGTTACCAACGTCACGGCTGGTGTGCTGAATTTGCGCGATTCCACAGCCATGCCGGATAACGCGACGGCGATTCCCACAGGCGGAACGGTGCCCGGGGCGTTTGTCTCGGCCGGTGCGGCCATCGAACTGGAGATTGACTCCGGGCTGGACGGTACGCCCTTGCGCACACGCGGTCGCGACTTGGGCCTCGACAGCAATAATTTCAAAGGCTTTGAGTCCCGCAACTTTACCGGTTCCAATCGTTGGCGTACCGGTCAGGAAATCATCGTTCCCGGCACTCAAGGTACGTTCAAAGTTACCTACGGCACCGCATCCACGGCGGACCTCGCCTTTGACATTAGCCCCACTGCGTTGCAAACGGCCTTAAATAACTTGACGGGTGTGAGCACTTTGGGTGGTGTGGCAGTTACCCAGGTGGGCAATGTCTATCGTGTGGTTTGGAACAATTTCACGCGCACGTTCAATCCCAATCGCTTCACAGTCACGGCGAGCGGTGGCTCCGGCGCAAGCATCGTCAACTTGGGCGGGCTTACTATTGCTTGCCACACGGCCATCAACAGCGACGGCATCACCTCCACTGGGGCTATTCGCAGCCTCAGTGGTGTCAACGTCTACACGGGCAATCTGACCCTGGCGAGTAATGCGGCTATCGGCGTGGAAGCTCAAGGCACCACCTCGGGGCTGACTCCAGGGACTACTCAGGGCACGAACGTCGCTCGCGCTGCATCACTGGACGATTCGTATTTTGTTTTTGACGCCAGCCTTACCGTGCAAGGTGAAATCACCAACAACGCGGGGTCGGTCTTCGACTTGACCAAACTCGGGGCGGGTCACCTCATCTTGCCGCGTGACAACAGCTATGAAGGCGACACCTACATCCGCCAAGGCTGGGTGACGGCTCGCAACAATCTTTCGGTCGGCGATTTCGACCTCGACCGTAGTATTAACAACCGTAACTTTGTTCGCGTCTTCGACGGTGCCGCTCTGCATTTGTTGCCTTTCTCTGGGTCGTCGTTGGCCTTTGACAAGAACATCATCCTCGCTGGCCTGGGCATCTCGCACCCCTACGCGGCGATCAATCGACTCGGTGCCCTGGAAAATCTGGGCGGCATCAACACGGCGGGCGGGCTGATGAGCCTGGAAAACGTCGGCGGTATCGGCGTCGAAGAAATGATTCTTTCCATGGCCAGCCCGGTTCTTTTCCCCGTTTCCAGTCAATTAACGCTAAATGGGCCTATTCGCGATTTCGGCACCACGACGGGCGGTTTCACCAAGCTCGGCTCACGCCGGCTCATCGTGCAAAGTACCGGTACCTATACCGGACCTGTCGAAGTCGCTTCTGGTGTGTTGATGATTCAGGACGACGCCGCTCTAGGCGTCGGTAACAACACGACGACCACGGTTCAGGACGGGGCCGCCATCGAACTCGCTACCACCATCCCCCTGCTTAACGGCGGCATCCAACGGGGGTTGAATATCTGGGGCGAAACTCTGATCCTCAATGGCTCGGGCAACCTTGCCTACGCCGCCTCCACGCTAACGATTCATGGTGACGAGCGTTTAGCGAGTACGGTCGGGAATAATCCCATCATCGCGGCCGACTATCTCTGGCAAGGGCCGATCCGGTTGAACAGCGATGCCACCATCAAAGTGCAGCCGAACAACCGCATTCAGCTAACGGGCAATATCACCGACACGGCGAACACCTCTCCGAGCGGTTCGGGGATCACCTTTATTGGTGGCGGTGAATTATACCTCAGTGGTACGAACAGTTATCGAGGCACGACCACCGTCACGGCGGGGGTGCTGACGGTCGGCGGG
>RGDT01000181.1 GCA_009918525.1 Planctomycetia bacterium | reverse complement strand
GGGCGACGAGGGCGGCGACTTCCTCGGCGTAGCGTTTCTCGCCCGTAGCCTCGCTCAGTTGCAATTTCGCGACCAACGGCAACGCCGGTATGTAGGCAACCGTGTCGAATTTTTTGCCATAGACGGCCGCGAGTTGTTCGGCAACCTGACGAGGCGAGCGCGTCAGGGCCGCATCCTCGCCGCGAACACAAGAGAGGACGAACAACACAACCACCGGAACGAGACATAGCCGCATCATAAAAAGAAACTCCAGGTCATTATGGGGTAGCCGTCGCGGGGGCGGTGCCGTCGCTAACGCTTCCGGCTCTGAAAGGTCGCGGGGGCGTCCGGTTCGGAGCCGGAAGCGTCAACGATGGCGTATTTACCCACGGATCAAGGGCAGGTGGCGCTCACTTCTTCGCGGTACGGGCCAAAAACTCGACGAGCGCCTTGGTACTCGGATCATCGGGCGTACCGAGATTGGCGTTAATTTTGCCGTGGTTCGTGTCGCGAGCACCGAAGACGGTAACGGGAATACCCGCATCCTTGAGAGTGTTACCCAGCCGTTGCGCCTGAGCGGTAACGTCAGGATGTTCGGCGACGTGCAGAATTAAAAACGGCGGAATGTGTTTATCTTTGGCGACGTGCGTCACCGCGGAATAGTCGCGATGCTTGGCCGGATCGTTACCGAACTTTTCGCGATGTCCGAACTTGATCGGGGGTAGCCCGTGGACACGGCGGCGCGTCTCGGCGGTCTCGATGATGGCGGGAACGTCGTAGGTGTCGCCGTCCACCGGAACGCAACCTTTGATGATCGCTAATGACAATTTTTCGGCCTTCAGATAGCGATCATCGGTGCAGATCAATGCGGCCAATTGAGCCCCGGCGGAATGCCCCATGACATAAATGGATTTGGGATCGCCGCCGTGTTCTGCGATGTGATCGTGAACCCAGCGGATCGACCAAGCAATGTCGCGAACGATGCTCGACATATCGACATGGGGCAAGAGGCGGTAGTTTGTGGAGACGAAGACGAACCCTTTTTCGGTGAAAAAGGCAGGCTTGAGTCCGCCGCCGTGAATCCAAAAGACAACGGGCCGATTTTTCGCGCCGCGTGGGGCGTAGACGTCCAGAACCTGGCGTTCATGGCCAGGATTGACATAGGCAATGTTTCGTTGGACGACCAGAGCCGGGACATCGGCCCCGAAGGAGTAGACGAACAAGACAAATAATGCGCAGCTCATGGGGTTGTTTCTCGGCCAAAGGTTTCGGCGATACTGCGGGAGATGATAGCGACCAAAGCACAAGACGACGACCTCGCCAGCTCTCTTATCACGGTTGGAGCTGACGTTGAGCGCATTCGCGAAGAAGCGAGGTGCCTGTGGTACAATGTTGGACGTGCCCGGTCAACTGTTGCGAGTGTGTATTATGGTGCGTACTTCGGAGGTTTCGCGTTATGCTCTTGTCACTGGGGCAGGGTCCGGCATCGGCAAAGCGGCCGCGCTGTCACTGATTGCTGCCGGTTGGACGGTCGGGCTGGTCGGTCGGCAGGCTGAAGCTCTTACTCGTACCGCCGGCGAGAGTGTCGCTGCATCACGCGCGTTGTCGTTTGTCGCGGACGTGTCCGATCCCGTAGGAGTGCGCGAGTTGTTCGACCGTGTTGAAGCAGCGTTCGGGCGACTCGACTTGTTGTTCAATAACGCCGGCACCAGTTCACCGCCGGTACCGTTGGAAGACCTGACCTTCGAGCAGTGGCGGAGTGTCGTGGATGTGAATCTGACCGGAGCCTTTCTTTGCACCCAGGCCGCGTTCCGCCTGATGAAAAAGCAAACGCCGCGGGGTGGCCGAATCGTCAACAATGGCTCGATCTCGGCCCAGGTGCCGCGTCCGAACTCCGCACCGTACACAGCCAGCAAGCACGCGATCACTGGGCTGACCAAGTCGGCCGCGTTGGACGGGCGAACCTTTGATATAGCCGTCGGACAGATCGACATCGGCAACGCGGAAACGGACATGACCGCCCGCATGAAGGACGGCGTGCCTCAAGCGAACGGGACCAGAGCCGTTGAACCGACGATGAATGTCGAAAACGTCGCTCAGGCGGTCGTGTATATGGCAAGTTTGCCTCTCGACGCGAACGTGTTGTTTATGACGGTCATGGCGACCAAAATGCCCTATGTCGGTAGAGGTTGAGCGGGATCGTTGCATGCGACGGATCGGGCCAGACGATGAACGGCTTGAAGAAGCCGACAACCTTGAGTCCCTCGCGGAAATTCTACGATGAAAACCATCCGTCATGCTGTAGCGGTATTAGGTCTATTTTTTGGTTTTGCCGTGAGTTCGGCACAGGCACACCCGTGTTTAAGCGGCTTGTGGTCTGCGCCGTTGCCTTGTGGGGGAAAAACGAGCTACCTGTTCTCGCCCGCTGAGGATCTGGGCGGCGGCTTGTGGTATGGATGCTTGATCAAAACGGTTTCGGGGCAGACAATCACGAAAGGCACCTACGAGCTAAGAATGTGGAGCGCAACCGAAGGCACCGTAAGCATTCGGGAGGGAATGGGAATTAGCACGATCGTCGGCACCGTCGATTTCGCTACAGGCAAATTTGACTATTTAGCATCGACTTACCGGAAATAATTTAGGCCAATAAATAGTCGAAGGGGGAGGCCCCCCTCTCCCCCTCGACCGTTATACCGTCCATAACATCACGATATGTACGGTAGTAAACTCACTTCTTTTTCTTCGGCTCCATCTTCTTGGGTTCTTCTTTCTTCGGCTCCGCTTTCAGCACTCCAGGCGGCAATAGCGTCTTGATCACTGCGCCCGTCGCACCGTTGAACAAGCGAACGCCTCCGTCTTGGGCACCTGCTGCGACGACCGCACCGTCGGGACTGGTGGCGATGCAGTAAAGGAAGTCACCACCTTCCGATGTGAAGTTGCGGTTGTTGCCGCCCGTGATGCTCCACATACGGGCCTGATTATCGCCCGAAGTAGTGAGGAAATCATTCTTCTTGCCGACAAACACCAACGACGTTAATTGCTTGGTCGCGGCGTTAATCGTTCTTACCTGCTCGCCCTTTTCGTAGTCCCAGATCTTCACGACGTTATCGGCACCGGCACTGGCCAGCAACTTACCGTCACCCGACCAACCGACGCCCATAACGTGATGGGTGTGCCCCTCGAAGGATTTGAGGAACTTGCCGCTGGCTACATCGAATGTTTTGACAAACTTGTCGGCCCCACCGCTGACAATACTCTTGTCGTCGGGACTAAAAGCAACACCGAAGACCGTGTCAGAGTGAACGTTGGTCTTGATGTCTTGCACCACTTTGCCGCTTTCGGCGTCGATGAGCTTCAGCTCGCCTTCCTGAGTGGGTGCTCCGCCGCCACACGCCAACAACTTGCTATTGTTGCTAAAGGCCAACGTCACGACACGCTCGGCAAAGCCGGTAATGGTCTTGCGTAGCTCACCGGTCTTGGCGTCCCAGAGTTTCACTTCCTGGTAGCTGCCACTAGCGAGCCACTTGCCATCGGGACTGTAAACCAACGACTCGACCAGCGAAAGGTGGGCGGCGTTAAGAGGCTTCTTGTCCGCGCCGACCACGGCTGGATCGTTCAAGGAGCGGATGTGATCGCCCTTGGCACCGTCGTAGACGTGAATTTGGTTGCCGCGACCTGCCGCGACAGCAGACTTGTCCGCACTGACGGCAACGCCTAAAACCGGAGTTACGATGGTCGGAGGAGCCTTCAAGACGACCTTGATCGTTTCGCGAGAGCCAGTCGGCGGCTTCGCGCCTTGGTCGATCCACAGTTTAATGAGGGCCAATTCCTGCGCGGTTACTGGTTCTTCGCTCTTGGGCGGCATGTACGGGCGGATCTCTTTCTTCGACAGCTTGAACAACAAGCTTTCGGCCCCCTTACCAGGGATGACCGCAGGACCGCGCTTGCCTCCACGCATCATTGTGTCATAGCTGGTAAGGTCGAACTTACCTTCCTTGATCTGGCCCGAGTGGCAGAAAGCGCACTTGTTGACCAGGATCGGTTCGACTTCCTTTTCAAAGCTCACGGGCGTCTTGCGGTCGAGCTTCACCTCGGGGATGATCTGCTCTTTTTTGTGACGCTTTTCCTCTTCACCGCGCATTGGCAGCACGGCAAGGCCTAAAATAGGCAGAATCAACAGGTATCGCATGATTGAGGTTCTCACTTCACGACGTTGACGTTGATCTTCTGTTCGTGAACGGTAGGCACTTTACCGTCCCACATCGCGGTGGCTTTAACGGTCAAGTTGTTCCGAGCGCCGGGGGCAGCAGATGCCGGAACGTCGAACATCAGCTTGGCCTCTGTCTCGCCGGACGGGATAGTAACCGTGGCCGCACTGATTCCGGCAACACCGGGCGGCAGGACGAGTTCAACCTTAAACTCGCCTTCAAACTTGTAGAGCCGAGTCACGCGTACAACGACCTCGGTTTTTTGGCCGATCTTGGCGTTCGTTGCGTTTGCGACTTGCAATGTCGCCAACGACTTCGGCAGCACGTTCACCGTTAACGGCGAGCTTATAGCAATCGCAGTCACCGGCGGCTTGGTCTTCGCCATCGGGTCCTTGCTGAACGGAACCTGGCTAGAAGCACGGAATACGACGTTGTACTTGCCCGGTGGTACGTCGGCCGCCACGGTCACCGCGAATGTGCCGTCGGCTTGTCCGGCGTTGATGGCGATCGGCTGATTATTGCCCCCGAACTTGAGATTCACGGGCAGTTCGCTACCTTGTCGAGTTTGGGTCTGGATCACGCCGACCTGTACCGGCCCCTTGGCCTCGGCATAGGGGCGGTCCAATTTGACCTTACATGTTGCTTTGTCACCCTGTACCAGATCAGCTTTGTCGATGGTTGGGGTAATCACGAAGATCGGCTTACCTTTCACCGCGAGAATGATGTCCCGATCAATACGAGTGACAGTCGGTGTGTTGCCGTTGGGAGCGACCGGCCAGACGATACTGGCGGCTCGGGCCTCTTGCGTGACCTTCTTACCCCCAATGATTGCCGATCCAATGATCTTTACCGTCCCCACCCATTCCGCTGTTCCGGGAGCGGCTGAGATGACGAGCGAGGTTTCCTTAACGCCTCCGCCTAAAGTCTGCGGCGGGCAGGTAACACCGGGTGGCAATCCTTCAACGGTCAGTTGGATGTCGCCACCAAATTCACCTTCACGTTCGACAATCACGTTGAACGCTTGGCTGCCACCCACAGGAACCACTGCTGCACTGGGCACATATTCTTCTTCGCCCAATGCAACGAGACGGAAATCCGGGTCATCTTTGGATATTCGTACGGCGTAGGTGTGTCGCGGGCCGAACATCGTTCCCGCCGCGCGGCTGGTGATCATCAATTCATACTCGCCGTCTTCAGGAACAATGAAGCGGTATCCATACGGGTCTTCGGTCCGGCGGAAGAAACGACGCGAATAGCCGGCCATGGTGTTCGGTTCGAGCGGAGCCTCGTAAATTTCGGCTTTGGTTTTGGGATTTCGCAGAGCAAAGGTCATGAACGTAGGTGCGCCGAGTCGTTGGCTTATCACCTGAATGTTCCAGGTTTCACCCTTCTTCGCTGTGAACTTGTACCAATCGCTGTCGTTGCGTTTTTCAATCACTCCGGCGATTTCACAGGGCAGGGTGACGGGTTGAGCCTTTTCCGGGGTATCATTGTCGCCTTTTTCGGTGACCACTGGATGGCGGGCCAATCCGATCAAATAGGGATTCGAAGAACCCGAGGCATTCTTCGTGCGATACTCGAAACCATCCACCAACCCACCTGACGGCATGACCACTCCGGAGAATCGCAGTCGGCCGGTTCCATCCGCTGGGGCAGTGATGGTCGCAGTGGTTTTTTCCAGAATAAGATTGTCGAGTTTGGCAGTGGGGTCGAGTTTGCCGCCCGGGAGGTTGCGTCCCCAGATGGTAACCGTTGCCGTTTGTCCGGGCTGAATCACGTTGGGGACCACAGCGTCGATCCACGGAGCCGTGCTGACGCTCAGGCGATATTGGTTATCGCTGGTACCAGGGGGCAGACCTCCGGTGAGAGCTGTTCGGAAGGTGTGAGTGAACTGATAGATACGTATGAAATAGTCGCCTTCCTCAGGTGCAGTAACGTCGAGGAGTGCGTCATCGACGCTGTAGAAAAGATTTTCGCCCAATTGACGGTTTTTCGCATCGTATATCTCGACCGCAGGTTGTGCGCGGCTATCGATGCTGGTTGACAGAACCGAAACGATGACACGCTGTCCTTTTGCAGCCTTGAATACGTAGTAGTCCACATCATTAGGCTGATTGAGGGTGGCGTTGACGGTCGTGTTGAGTTCGACCCGTTGAGGTTTGTTGGGGCTGGTTTCAATATCGTTGTTTGGCTCGACTTCGTTGGTTTCGTTGAGATCGCCAATGTGGAACGCTCGGGGATTGCTCACGCCCCATGCAGTCACGACACGAAGATCATGATTGCCCAGCGAAATATCCCCCGGAATGGTGACCTTGAATTTCACCGAAGAAGGGGTTGCCTTGGGTTTGCCCATAGCTGGATTGGTTTTTTTCGTCTTCGGATCTACCGGAGGAGGTTCCGTTGGTTCGGCCACCAGTTGGGCCTTCAGCCGAGGATCGCTAAACACCATCTGGGTTGCGTCTTCGATATTAAAACCGCCCACAGTGATTTCGACGGTACTGCCTGCCTTGGCTCCTGCAGGAGTCACCACATAGAGTCGTGGGACCGGCATACCGGAAGGTTGGCGGTTTTGCGATTGGACTAGACCGACAAGGACTAGACCGAGTGAGAGAGCGCAAAGGAAGCGTTTCATGGATTTCGCTCCAGTCGTGCGATGGAATCTCGGCAATGAGGGTTCGCGACCTAAACGGGCGTTGTGCGGGTTAAAGAACATCGTACTACGACAGCCAACGCTGGTCAACGGGACCAGCAAGGAAACCAGAAACTCGAACTCTCGTAGCTGGCCGATGAAGCTACTTAGCAAACAGAGGTCCCGATGAGATTTCGCAACGTCACTTACCGTCATCGGCCCGAAACTTCCTGCCATGCAAAATATTCAATCGTCGCGACGACGCCATACGCCGCAACGGCTCCGACGTGCAAACATGTTATAACTTTCCATCTCGCCGATTTTGACCACGAGAGCGGATTCTCCCAGTTCCTCACCAATACGCATGTGCAAGGCCGTGAACGGTTCGGGGTCGTTGGGATACTGATTCAGGGCATCGACATAGGCTCGTTGCCGACCGCCTACCAAGGCGAGAATGAATTCATGGCTGCTGAATTCCTGGTTGGGCATCGAGCGAATCGTTTCATCCAAGGCGCTTAACAGTGCGTCCATCGTCGGCGTCTCCGTGGTTGAATAGTGGGCTTGAGTCATTTTAATCTCGTCCCAGGGATTCGTAACCATTATTGGCCGTTTTTTGCCGAAAATCGCAAGGAAACAAGCCGATTGGTGCCTTTAATAATGAACAGAATCTTTATCCTAGAATCTCCGTTTGCTCGCCTGTGCCGGGGTCGCGCCGTAGGCTGTATCTCGTCGCCGTAACCTTCACACCGCCTGAGCGCGTTCCATGAAAGTCAAGCAGGTTGTCGTTCTCGAAGCCTATAAGGTTGGCACTCGCGAGGTCGATCTTCCCGACCCAGCTCCCAATCAGATTCTCGTTGCTTGTGATGTGTCGGCGATCAGTGCCGGCACAGAACTGGCCGTTTACACCGGCACCCATCAATGGCTCAAAGATCCGAATCTGCCCGACTGGAAATTTCCCTTCAAACCTGGATACTCGGCGGCGGGGCGTGTCGTGGCCGTGGGTAGCGACATCAAGAATTGGAAACCAGGCGACCGTGTAAGTTATCCTGGCAATCACGCGTCGCACGAACTGTTGACCATCGGCCACGAACGCGGTCGGTTGTGGAAGTTGCCTGAAGGCATGGACCCGGAACGAGCAGCTGTCGCCTGCATCGCTCGCTACGGCTTCGGTGCAGCGGTTCGCGTCGGCATTTCACTGGGTAAGTCGGCAACGGTACTCGGCTTGGGGATCATCGGCCAGTTCGCGTTGCGGTCGCTGATCGCAGCGGGAGCGTATCCAGTGGTTGGTATCGACGAAGTGGCGATGCGTCGTGAAGCGGCACTGGCAGCCGGGGCAGATCACGTCATCGACCCGAAAGCAGGCGACGTGAAGCAACAATTGCACGATTATTTGAAGCGCAAGGGAACAGAGGTCGTAGCCGACGCGACAGGTGTACCGGCGGCGGTTCCGGTCGCCATGTCGTTGGCATGTGACGGCGGGCAAGTGGTGATTGTCGGCAGTCCGCGCGGCAAGGCACAGGATGT
>RGDT01000019.1 GCA_009918525.1 Planctomycetia bacterium | reverse complement strand
CCCGTAATAGAGGATGCTAACCTAGAGCCGGACGTGGTTAGGGGAGGCGGTGGGGCAGAGGGGAGTTCCTCTGCTCCTAGGATGGCAGCACCATCAGAGGCGGCGCTGCATAACTCTCCGTCCGTCCTGCTTTCGCCTCTGACAGAAACGCAACCGTTCGTGCAAGACAGCGATCCGTCTTCTCCCCGGTCCTCCGACGCCTCATCCGTCGGCACCTCAACCATCCGTAACGAAACACCCTGAGGAGCGCGTTCGCATGTTGGATTGGCTTTTTCAGGCCGTCGCCGAACCCGGCGCTCTGCCCAAAGAGACGGTTCTGCTTCGGCTCCTGTATGCCTTTCTGCTGGGGGTTATGGTCGCGCTGATTCACCGTTTCTCCGCCTACCTGGGCGAGCGAACTCCTGACCGCCCTTTTATGACGACTCTGGTCCTCCTGTCCGTTTTGATCGGGCTGGTCACTGTGGTCATCGGTGACAATGTTGCGCGGGCCTTCAGTCTCGTAGGTTCCCTTGCGATTGTCCGTTTTCGCACCGTTGTCGAAGACACCCGCGATACGACGTTCGTTATCTTCGCCGTCGTCTCGGGTATGTCTGCGGCAAGCGGCTATCTCATCGCTCCGTTATTCTGCGCTCCGCTGGTTCTGGCAACTGTGTTTGTTCTGCATTTACTCCGCACGCCCAGCAATCAAACCGAGGGGACACTATACCTCCGGTTCAGCATTGCCCTGCTCAATAGTCCCCGTATCGAGGCTCTCCTGCAACAATACCTGCGTAGCCATCGCCTGACGGGTATGGCCACCGCTCGCGGCGGTAGTGCCTACGACCTCAGCTACCGCATCCGCTCCAGCGGCCCGCAGCAGATATTTCTGCTTGTTGATGAACTCAGCCGGATCGATGGTGTCCAAAGTGTTGAACTGAAAGATGGATGATTCCACTTGGAGCCGGCCCAAGGGATAGCCAAATCGATAGCTCCCGCAACGGCGGCGAGTTGTATGGTGCTGCCGACGATAGTCGGCTTACAAAGTTCGTGGAATAAAGTGCTTCAGGAGGAGCTTCCCTATGTCTTATCAGCGAATAAACCTGCGATCATTCCCGTTGCTCTGGTTGCTTCTTGTTGTCCCGTTTGTCGCTGTTGTTTTCGCTCAAGAAAGTAAGGACAACAAAGTCGCGTTGCCCAAACCACTTTCAAAAGCCGCCAAGACCAGTGCAGAATATTTCAAAAGTGCTAAGGTCGTTCACCTTGAGATTGAGCTGGGGCCGAAGGAACTCGACTCCCTTCGTCGTGAACCGCGTAAATATGTCAAATGCACCTTGAAGGAAGACGGTACCGTCATCGGCAAAGATGTCGGCATCCACCTCAAGGGAGCGGCCGGTAGTTTTCGCGGAATCGACGACAAGCCCGGATTGACGCTCAACATGGACAAGTTTGTCGATGGCCAGCTTTTTCACGGGATGGACAAGTTCCACTTAGCCAACTCGGTGCAAGATCCTAGTTATCTCTCGGAATTGATTTGCGGGGAACTATTCCGTGCGGCGGGAGTGCCTGCTTCCCGTGTGCATCATGCCCTCGTCACCATCAATGGCCGAAAACGCGGACTCTACTACCTCAAAGAAGGCTACGACCGTACCTTCCTCAAAACCCACTTCGGAAACAGTGACGGTAATTTTTACGACGGCGGATTCCTTCGAGACATCGATGGGGGGCTTCAGCTAATCTCCACCAAGAAAGATGTCAAGGATCAGGCCGACCTCAAGGCGCTTAACACCGCGTGTCGCGTGCCCGTGGCCGAACGCTTCACCCGCATGGAAAAACTGCTCGATGTGGATCGCTTTATCAGTTTTATCGTACTCGAAACCATCACTTGGGACTGGGACGGTTACCCGATGAACCGTAACAATTACCGCATCTATCACGATCCTCTGCGCGATAAGATCGTCTTCATTCCCTCGGGCATGGATCAAATGTTTGGCGATCCGAACGGCACGATCACCCCCGGATTTCAGGGCCTTATCGCCCGTCAACTCATGGAAACCCCGCAAGGCCGCACCCGCTACTACGAACGTATGGCCCAGATCATGAAAACGGTCTACAACGTCGATACGTTGATCGCTCGTCTCAACGAACTGGAAGCCCGCGTCCAACCCGCTCTGGAGTCCGTTGATAAGGGGGCTGGTCGGGATTACAAGAACCAGGTCAACCGCCTCCGCGACGCTATCAAAGTTCGGGCCAAAGCCATCGACCAACAGCTAGCGAAAATAAAAAAGTAGGTTTGAATAGCGAATTTCACACGGCCGACTCGCGATTGACTCCATTCCGCGAAACGGGCTATAACCTTTCCATTGTTGTACCCCGTACCTTCTGCCTGGGATGGACCCCGTGGCCGACGCCGCTTCTCGCGAACATTTTCTCGATTTGATCCGTGGCCGGCGGCGCGGCTTTGTCGCGTCTCTGGCTCGATTCGGGCTGTGGTTGCTCAGCCTCGGGTATGGCGTGGTTATCCGTCTGCGCAACAGGGCCTACACGATGGGACTTTTGCCTGTCGTGCGCACGACGGTTCCCGTCGTGAGTGTCGGCAACCTCAGCGTCGGCGGGACAGGCAAAACGCCGTTCGTCGAATACATCGCCGCGTTTTATCGCGATCGCGAACGACTGGTTGCCATCCTGAGCCGGGGCTACGGCTCGGAAGGCGGACGCAATGACGAAGCCCTGGTACTGGAAGAGAATTTGCCGGACGTACCGCATTTTCAAGGTCCCGACCGTGCCGCCCTGGCAGCAACGGCAGTCGAAGAGTGCGAAAGTGAAGTTCTCGTTCTCGACGACGGATTTCAGCACCGACGATTGGCTCGCGATCTCGACATTGTGTTAATCGATGCCGGTGCCCCACTGGATCATCTGTTGCCGCGCGGTCTGATGCGAGAACCAGCCTCCGGTTTACGGCGAGCCGACATCATTGTTCTCACCCGTTGCGATCAGGCCGACCCGGTTGGCCTTCGCCGACGCCTCGCCCGAATCGCTCCTGGCAAGCTAGTCGCCGAAGCCGTGCATCGTCCGACCTACTTGCTCAGCACGTCGGGACAGGAGTCTCTCGACAAGCTGAAGTGTCACCCGGTAGCGGCCTTTTGCGGATTGGGTAATCCCGATGCCTTTCGCCGTACATTGTTCGATCTGGGGGCCGACATTAAGGACTTCCGCATCTACCCCGACCATCACCCCTATAGTCGGGATGACGTGGCCGACCTCGCTCGCTGGGCCGAATCACAGCCGCGTGACACCTGGCTGGTGACCACGCAAAAGGATTTCGTGAAACTGCGCGTCGATTCTCTGAGCGGCCGTCCGCTCTGGGCGTTGCGTGTGCAAATGGAGCTACGCGGCGGCAAAGAAGAGGTGGAATCTCGTCTGGCCGCCGTCGGAACCGATCAAGGTAAGGAAGGTAATCGGACAAACAGCGATGGAAGCGAAAGCGACGGCGCTGCATCCTCTACCGGCACTTCCGTTTCTGGCTGTGATGGTACGGCGTCCCCCCAATCGCCCGGCCAAGGAGGGCTAACTTCATGAGTGACATTCCTGTCTTTGAGCGACCGTTTGACCTCAACGGTTTGGAAACTTACGACCTTGCCTCACGGCCCTCGAAAGTCTTTCACGACGACCTAGGCAAACCGCTCGCGCCGGGAGCCAGTGTCGAAGATTGGGTCGATAGTTTGCCCAAACAAATAGCTGGTAACTCGCTGCGTCGATTGCGGTTCCACTTAGCTCGGGCGTACGCCGCCGGTCACTCGGTGGTCGCGGCGATTGGTGGACATGTCATCAAGACCGGATGCGGTCCGTATCTTATCGACTGGGTCCAACGCGGGTTGCTCAAGTCGGTCGCTATGAACGGCTCGGCAGCGATACACGACTTTGAGCTAGGACTGGTCGGCAAGACGAGCGAAGATGTAGGCAAAACGCTTCACGACGGCAAATTTGGCATGGCACGCGAGACAGCCGATGCTTTTGCTGTTGCCGCTCGAGCCGGAGCCGAAAATGAACTGGGTTTAGGTCATGCTCTGGGCCGGACCATGGACGGTTTACCGTTGGAACATCCCGAAGATAGCCTCGTATTAGCCTGCTATCGGGCTGGCATTCCCTGTACCGTTCATGTGGCCATTGGCACGGACATTGTCCACATGCACCCGCACGTCAATGGGGCAGCCCTTGGAGAAGCGACGCACCTCGATTTCCGCCATCTGTGCCGTGTTGTTAGCGGAATGGCCAACGGCGTATGGCTGAACATCGGAAGCGCGGTACTGCTTCCCGAGGTGTTGTTGAAAGCGGTAAGCGTCGTGCGAAACTTCGGTCACTCGCTGGACGGGATGGTAACGGTCAACATGGACAAGGAGTCGCGCTATCGCAGCACAGTCAATGTGTTGAACCGACCGTCGGCCGAAGGCATCGAGTTGACCGGACATCACGAGATGTTGATTCCACTGTTGCACGCGATGATGGCCTCGCATTTGGCGTTGACGAACTCGACGACGGTTGTCGTCGATTCTTCTTTCCCCTCCTCTAACCAGCGAGGGGGAACAGAAGGCGGGATGCCAACGGACCCGATCACTCGAGCGGCGTGAGGGAGACGACGATGAACGACACGGATCTGTCAGAACTGGTGATGCGGCTAGGCCGACCACGGGTGTTAGTGGTCGGCGATGCCATGCTCGACCGCTATGTCTGGGGCGATGCCGCACGCATCAGCCAGGAAGCCCCGGTCATTCTGCTTCAGGCGGATCGACGCGAAGAACGACTTGGCGGAGCCAGCAGCGTTGCCACCATGCTCGCGGCGCTCGGAGCGCGGACCATGCTTGCTGCGGTCGTGGGCCGCGACGCTGACGGCCAGCGCATCCGCAAAATGGTGCAAGAATTAGACATCGATGACGAGGCACTGCTCATCGATGAAGAACGACCTAGCACCGTCAAGGAACGCTACATCGGTCGCGCTCAAGCACGACATCCGCAACAAATGTTGCGCGTCGATTTTGAGGTAAAGACGCCGCTCAGCACCCCGCGTGAGACGGAAATGATCGGGGTCGTCGGCCGCATGATCCGCCGAGCCGACATTGTCTTAATTAGCGACTACGATAAGGGCGTTTGCACACCGGGTTTGCTAGCGTCGATAATTGCTCAGGCGCGGATAGGTGGCGTCCGGGTCATCGCCGACCCGATTCGCGGAGGCGACTACCGCAAGTATCACGGTTGCTCGGCCATCACGCCTAACCGTCTGGAAGCCGGATTGGCAGCCGGAGCTGTCCTCAACACGATACCGCAGGCGATCGAAGCAGCCCGCACACTACGCGAACGGCTTGACCTGGAAGCCGCTATCGTCACGCTCGATCGCGATGGGATGGCCCTGTGCCATGTGGACGGACGACAACAAGTCTTTCCGACCCGTCCACGACAGGTATACGACATTACTGGTGCGGGCGATATGGTCATGGCTGTCCTGGGGATGGCCCTTGCATCAGGAGCCGACTACGACCAGGCAATTCGGTTGGCGAACGTGGCCGGGGGGCTGGAGGTAGAAAAAATCGGTGTGGCGACGGTGACACGCGACGAAATGCTACAAGACATCCGCCGAGGACATACCGAAAGTCCGACGACGAAGGTGTTCAGCCGTGACGATCTGATACGGGAGGTAGCACGTCGCCGTGCAGCTGGTCTTCGAATCGCCTTCACCAATGGATGTTTCGATGTGCTTCACGCCGGTCATGTGCAATATCTGGCCGAGGCACGCGCCCAGGCCGACTTGTTGATCGTCGGGTTAAACGCCGATGACAGCGTGCGACGACTCAAAGGCCCGACTCGGCCACACAACCCGCAAGACGCTCGGGCAGCGGTGCTGTCGGCGTTGTCGTGCGTGGATTTGGTCACAGTGTTCGACGAATCGACGCCGCTGGAATTGATTCACGCCATCATGCCTGATGTTCTAGTCAAAGGCGCCGACTACAGCCGCGATCAGGTTGTTGGAGGCGATGAAGTGGAACGCCACGGCGGACGCGTTCATCTGGCGACCCTTAGAGAAGGTTACTCCACCACTCGTATACTCCAGAGGCTCGGAGCGGCATGACCACTGTCGCCATTTTTCTGCCAGGATGGGTCGGCGATGTCGTGATGGCGACGCCTGCGGTGCGGGCGATTCGCCGTCACTTTCACGATGCCCATATTATCGGCGTAATGAAGCCCTACGTACGCGACGTAGTGGCGGGAGCTAACTGGTTCGATGAGATCGTTACCATGCGTGGAGCGATGGCGACCAGTCTCGCGCTTCGCTCACGCAAACTCGATCTGGCCGTCTTGTTTCCCAACTCGTTTCGCTCTGCCCTGGCAGCCTGGATCGGCGGCGCGACTCGTCGGGTCGGGTATCGTCGGCATGGTCGCGGATTGCTGTTGACCGACGCACTGGAACCGGATCGACACCCCGACGGTGCGTTGCGGATTAGCCCTATCATCGACGCCTATAACCGTCTGGCGGAGTATGTCGGGTGCGCTCCGCCTACACACGATATGGAGTTGTTCACTCTCCCCGATAACGAGGCTGCGGCCGAAAACGTGTGGGATGCGGGAGGATTCTATCGCTATCCGGAAGTTGTCTGTCTCAATCCCGGTGCTGCCTTCGGAGCGTCAAAATACTGGCCTGTCGAGTATTTCGCGCAACTCGCTCGCGATCTGTCGATCCGACGACGCTGCGCTGTTCTTGTCTTGTGCGGGCCCGCAGAACGCGAACTGGCGGCACGCATCGCTGAGCTTGCCAACGATCCGGCCGTCAAAGCGCTCTCGCAACTGGAAGTGCCTTTATCGCTGGGCTTGACCAAAGCACTGATTCGTCGTTGCGATCTACTGGTGACGACGGACAGTGGGCCGCGGCATTTCGCGGCCGCGTTTGATCGTCCGGTGGTGACGTTGTTCGGCCCGACGCACATCGCCTGGACGGAAACGTATCATCACCGAGCGATTCACCTGCAAAAGCCAGTCGAATGTGGACCTTGTCAACAGCGAAAATGTCGAACCGATCACCGTTGTATGACGGAATTAAAGCCGAGTGAGGTTTTAATCGCGGCTGAGGATTTATTACACGGAAAGGATTGATCCGTTGTTGCCCTTCATCGCAGTGCTTTTGACGGCTGGGCTGTGGCATTGGTTGCGGCCTATCGCACGAGCGGAACGTGTGTGGATGCACCCCGCCTGGCGTGGGCCGTTTCGCCTGGAGCGACTGCACAGCGTTGCCGACTTTCTGGAATTGCCTGAATTGATCGTGAGCGGCCATCGTGGTCGGCGTGTAGGCCGAGTGATGATCAGCGGTCGGATGTTCTATCTGAAGCGCGAAGAACGGGTCAGCCTGCGAACAAGGTTAACGAATTGGCTGGCAGGAAACGGTTGGTCGTCGCTGTCGCTTCGCGAAGCGCGGATGCTCCAGACACTGGAACGAACCGGGTTACCCGCTCCGCGCTGTGCAGCCTATGGCGAGGACGACGCGGGCGGAGCGTTCGTATTGATCGAGGCCGTCAACGGTACGCCGTTGCCGGAATACTTGCGGGATCATCCGACGAAACGCCGAGACGTGGCGAAGGCGTTGGGCCAAGTGTTGGCTCGTGTCCATGCAGCGGGATATGTTCATCACGACCTATACGCCAAGCACGTCCTTATTAGCGACGAGGGTTTGAAGTTAATCGACTGGCAGCGAGCGAAACCCGAAACCAAAGGCCAGCTTCGTGATCTGGCGACGTTGCACGCCACCATCGCTGACTCCTTGGCCGATCCTCGCGACCGTATCACCCTGCTGCGTGCTTACGGGGGGCGTTGTCTGGCAAGACGTGTCGAGGCCGAAGCCTTTCGGCTAATGGAAAAACGGCACATTCGCGAAAAACGTGGTGTGGTCGTGGGCCAATCCTGGACGTGTCAGAACGGTCGAGGGTTGTGCGTTGCCCCGGCTCTGGGGCCCGTCCCCGAATGGTTACGGCTGGAGCAAATGCCGTTGCCGCCGGGGCAAACGCAGTCACGCCGTTGGCTCGTGCTGCCTGATGGTCGGCGTGTACTGATGATCCGTCGTAGAAGTCGCACGTCGGCCATGGACGGAGCGCATCTGATTTGGCGTTTGGAGAGGCATGGCGTATCAGGGCCGCGCGTGTTGGCAGCGGGGGAACGGGGCCGCGACTCGTTTTTACTGATCGAGCTGCCCAACGCCATTCGTCTCGGTGCGTGGCTGATCCTCAAAAGGTCTGCCCAACGAATGGAAGCGTGGCGTCAAGCGGCGGCGTTGATGCAACGCATTCGCGATGCAGGCCGTGTCGTGAGTCCCGACGGGCTGGGGGTCACACCGGATAATCGGGTGGTGTTGTTATTTATCGAGAGTGTCAGCACTCCGAGCCGATGTATAACTAAATCTCAGCCATCAACGACTATTGCCCGCCCAAACCGAATAAACCAGGAGGCGGCCGACGTGATTCCGACAGGGTGGCGAAGCGGTCGTCGAGGCTATGAACGCCCCGATTGGCCCGAATTTGTGGGCACCGACTGGACGAAGCGGATCATGGAAGTCGAAGTGACCGACCGCTTCAATGCCAAACAGGGACGAAGCACCGGGCGTTGGATGTTGCACGCCCGCGACGGTCGGCAACTTGTTGTCTACTTGAAACGGCACTATCGTCTCGGCTGGTGGGCGTGTCTGTTCGCGAGGCTGTGGCCCTCGGGAAACTGGTCCCCGGCCATGCAGGAAGCGAAGAACCTGGAGTGGGCGCGTCAGCAGGGAGTCCCCGTGCCTGCAGTAGTCGCAGCCGGTGAGTTGATCAGCCCCGAAGGCGAATTCCAAAGCTATTTGGCAGTCGAGGAACTGACTGATCAGATGGCAGTACACGAGGCTCTGCCGATCGTCAAAGGGAGGCTGACTCCGGATCAGTTTTCGCAATGGAAAAGGGGACTTGCTGCGGAAATGGCCCGGTTATCGCGCATTTTGCATGATCGGCAACATTTTCATAAGGATCTCTATTTGTGCCATTTCTATGTCCGCGAAGAGGACATGAAAGGCGTGCCGAGCGACTGGACGGGGCGTGTGTCGCTAATTGACCTGCACCGCCTGGCGTATCACCCCTGGACTTGGCGAATTTTTCAATCCAAAGACATCGCCCAACTCCTTTACTCCTCGGAGACCACTGGGGTCACTTTCCGTGACCGCGTCGCCTTCTGGCGGGCTTATCGCGGGACCGACACTCCGAGCACCTCTCGCCGCTGGATGCTTCGCCTCATCGATTTTCGTTGGCGTCGCTATCGGCATCACAATCTTCGGCACAAAGCGCGTACCTCCGCGTCGTCATCCCTTCTCCAGGAGGTACAATCGTGAAAATTGCCTTATGTCATGAGAGCGTCTTGCCACAGCGTGGCGGTTGTGAAACCTATATCGCCAGCCTAGCCCATCGTTTAGCAACGGACGGTCACGAAGTACGCTTGTACGCTTGTCGCTGGGACGCTGACGCGCTGCCTGCGGGGATTCAATATCACCCAGTCGAAGTGTCGTCGCGCTTACGCATATGGCGACAGTGGGGATTCAGCCGTGCTTGCCGTGAACTGTTGGCCGGGTCTGATCATGACGTGTCGATCGGATTCGATAAGGTCGCTGGGGTAGATGTGCTTTATCCGCAAGCCGGCGTTCACGCGGAGGCCATCGAGGCGAGCCTACGCAAACACGGTTCATCGTTATTGCGTGCCATATTACGGTCGATACGCTGGATGGACCCGGCAGAGTGGTCGTTCTGGGCGCTGGAGCGATCTGCGTGTCGTCAAGCGGGTACTTCGCTTATCGCCATTAGTGACATGGTGCGGGGTCACTTGCAAAAAGCTTATGGAGTTGAATCGTCGCGGCTCCACACCTTGCCCATCGCCGCGTTGCCACAGCGTTTCGAGCCTCTGGATCGTCCGCGCCGCCGTTTCGAGGCTCGACGCCGTTGGGGACTGACGCCGAGCCGACCTGTTGGCCTGTTCGCGGCCATGAATTTTCGGCTCAAGGGGTTGGATCCGCTATTGCGTGCGCTGGCCTTGGTGGACGAGCCAATCGAACTGATCGCGGTCGGCCGAAAATGCGGGGCGGCGTATGCTCGTTTGGCGCGGGAACTGGGCGTAGAGGATAAGGTTCGGTTCGTCGGATTTTGTCCCGATGTACGCGATGCCTATTTTGCAGCGGATTTCCTAGTTCATCCGACGTTTTACGATCCATGCTCGAATGTGGTCTTGGAAGCGTTGGCCTGTGGTCTGCCGGTGATCACCACACGCTATAATGGGGCCGCCGAGTTGTTATCGCGGCAAGGGACAGACTACGCCGAGGGGTATGTCATTGACGACCCACACGATCATCAACGATTGGCTGAAGCCTTGCGTAGTATGACGGATGCGTCACGGAGAGAGCGGTTCGCGGCGGAGGCACGGGAAGCGGCCAAGCGTTGGACGTTCGAGGATCACTATCGCGGTCTCATGCATATCTTGGCAGCGGTGTCTGACGTACCAATCAATACCCCATGCTTTGAGCCAACCCCACAAGTCGTCGGGTGAGTTATCATGCACGTGAGCGATTCGCCCCCTAGCGTCTTTGGCACAATGGTCGCCCCTACGACGTTTGTTTTTCTTCTTTGTTTTCATTGGCTGTCTACCAAGAATAGAACTGATTAGGTGCGGACATTGGGTAAGAGCGGTAACACTTGGATCAGTTGAATATGGTCCAACATAGGCAACGGCTCAAACCCGGCCCGTGCCAACTGTTCGTTGTGTAAGGCGCAGGCTTTCTCGATCACGTACCATCGGTTGTACCCTTCACGTAGTTGATTCACCGTTTCCAGGCTCACCGTCATGAGCCACGGTTGCCATCGTCGGTTGAACCGTTCGACGCTCTCGGCCAACTGTTTGAGTGTTCGCTGTAACACCCTTGTGAAAGAGGTGCGAGCAACCACGGCACGAAGTTTGGGCGATAATTCGTGGTCTATAGCTTCCAGCGCCTCTAGGTTTGCTATTCCGCGCAATCGTTCCCACGTTCCGGCCATTGCCTTGAGGGTAGCGAGGTGAATCTTGACCATCAGTGCCCATTGCTCGCGTTTGGCCCGACAGTCTGCGATGAGCCTTTCGTAAGCAAACTCGACGCCTCGCGCCCGGCGAACGTAGGCCGGAGCGTCGAAGGCTGCCAGGAGTTCGGCGTAGTTGTGCTTTTCGCCACCAATCAAAGTCAGTTCTTCCATCATGCCCCTCCTCCGCTATTCTAACTAACGAAATGCCTCTGACCTACTGAGGATGCCATGCGATACTCTCTCTCCGCGTTTGCCGTCTTGTTCGTTTCTGTGATTCTTTTGGCCCAGAAATTGCCTCGCGGACATGACAAAATGCCCGGCCCAGCACTGAGTCCGGCGGAAGCCATCAAGAAAATGAAGGTTCCCGAAGGCTTCACGGTCGAATTAGTGGCCAGCGAGCCGGACATCGTCAATCCCATTGGGATGACGTTCGACGAAAAAGGCCGCGTCTGGATCACCGAATCGCTGGAATATCCCAAACGAGAAACTGGTCTGGGCCGTGATCGCGTCAAGGTGATCGAGATCGGCGCTGACGGTAAGGCAAGCAAGATCACCACCTTTGCCGAAGGACTCAATATCCCCAGCGGTGTTGCGGTCGGTCATGGGGGCGTCTGGGTAGCCAACGCGCCTGATATTTTGTTCTACAAAACCGATGCAGAGGGCAAAGCGGTAGGTAAGCCCGAAGTGGTTGTCACGGGGTTTGGACGAACCGATACGCACGAACTGCCCAATTCTCTCACTTGGGGACCGGACGGCTGGCTCTACGGCTGGAACGGCGTATTCAATTTCAGTCATGTTAAATATCGGGGGAAAGAATATAAATTTACCTGCGCGATTTTCCGCATTCATCCTCAAACACGCGATTTTGAACTATTTTGCGAGGGTACCAGCAATCCTTGGGGCATCGCCATCAACGAAAACGGGGATTTCTTCGCGTCGGCGTGCGTCATCGACCACCTATGGCACTTGACCGAAACGGGTTATTACATTCGCCAGGGTGGGCCTTATCCGCCGTTCACGTGGCCTGCCCGTAGTATTGTCAAACACAAGCACCAAAAAGCCGCGTATTGCGGCATTCATTATTTCGATTCGGACGCTTTCCCAGAGTCTTACCGCGGCAAGCTATTTATGGGAAATATCCACGGCGGATGTATTAACGTCGATAAACTCCAACGCGACGGCGCGACCTACTTTGGTACCAGCGACACGGACTTCCTTACGGCGAACGACCCGTGGTTTATGCCTGTGGTACAGAAAACCGGCCCGGACGGCAGTCTGTATATTCTCGACTGGTACGATCGGTATCACTGTTATCAAGACGCCAATCGCGACCCTAAAGGAATCGATCGTCTCCATGGACGACTATATCGGGTCCGTTACAAGGATACGCCGCGTGTCCAACTGTTTGATCTCAGTCAAGAAAGTGATGCACAACTTATCGAACGTTTGGGTAGTGGCAATGTGTATTATCGCGATATCGCCCAGCGTCTGCTGACCGAGCGGTTAATGGCCGGTAAAAGAGTACCCGGGTTGGAAACGATCGTACAACAAGCTACTGCACCGCGCAAGCAGCGATTACATGGGTTATGGGCGTTAATTGGAGGAGGAAGGCTCAACAACGATTTGCACACCGCACTATTAAAGCACGATGACGCAACGTTCCGCGCCTGGGGGGTACGAGCAGCAGGTAACGCGAAAAAAGTGGATGTCCCTGTTGCTGCACGCTTGGCGGAAATGTTGGGTAACGAAAAATCGCCCGATGTGCTGGTACAACTTGCGATCGCCAACAACAAACTCAATCTCGGAGGGGTATCGACGTTCTTAAAGTTGCTGGAACGTGCCCCGGGTGACACATTATTACCGCACGTTGTGTGGCAGAATATGCACTCGCTGCTTGAGAATAACGGCCAGGCTTTCGCGAATGCCGTTAACGAATCGAGCACTACCACCCATCTTGCGGATATTTTACCGCGTGCGGTCGAACGTATTCTGGCGAGCAAACGCCCCCAAACGGCTGCACTCGCGACCCTCTACGATGTGACGCGGCGCGGCAAGTCGGCCAACATCGAACTAGCTCGCAAAGTGTTGGATGCGATGGCCAGCAAAGTGCGTACTGGAGAACTCGACGCCGACGCGGTCGCCGAACTGAAAAAACGCCTCGCAGCGCCATTAGCTCTGGATCTCGACGATGACAAAAGTGGTTTTCGTTTTGATGCGGCTTTGCTGTTGGCCGCATTTCGTGACGAAAAGGGACTGAATGCGACAAGGAAATTGCTTGCAGATGGAAGCGAGTCGGTACAATTGCGTGCCTTGGAGATATTAGCCTCGATTAAGGATGCCGTTGTGCTGGAGCAGATCAACGAATTGATGAATGCGAAGCGTTCGTTGACCTTTAGGGCTGCGGTTTTGTCCGCTTTGGGCAGATTTGAAGAGGACAGGGTAGCGTCTGTCGTTATGGCGGAGTACGAGGCGATGCCCGACGATTTGAAGCCGCGTGCGATCGACTTGCTGACGCAGCGCGAAACCTGGAGCAAGACGCTCCTCCAACAAATTGCCGCCAGGAAATTGGCCGCTTCCGTAATCGGCGTCAACCAGGCTCGGCGGTTGTTGGCGAGTAAAGACAAGGAATTGGTCACACTCACCACCAAACATTGGGGGACTCTGCGTGAGGATCGCAATCCCGAACGCGAAAGGGTGGTCAAGGACATACGCGATCTTCTCGACCGCACGACCGGCGATGCGAAACGCGGCTTGAGCGTCTATAAAAATCTGTGCGGCCAATGCCACAAAATTCACGGTGAAGGTGCAGAGGTTGGGCCGGATATTACCGTCAATGGTCGTGCAACATTTGATCAGCTATTGTCGAATGTGTTTGACCCGAGCCTCGTGATTGGCCCGGGCTATAATGCAGTAACGGTTTTTGACAAAAAGGGGCGTTCGATCAGCGGCCTATTGGCGGAAGACGGGCCGACACGGGTGGTGCTGAAAGTACAGGGAGGCAAACAGGAGATCATCGCACGTAGCGCCATCGAGAAAATGGAAGTAAGTAAGTTATCGCTGATGCCGGAGGGAGTAGAGAAGCAGTTGAAGCCGCAAGAAATAGCGGACTTAATGGCATTTTTGTGTCTGGATCGTCACCCGAACGACCCGAAGGCCCGCACTATTCCCGGCACACCCAAGAGATTGAGCGGAGAGAAGTGATTAGGTTCGCGTCTGGTAGGCCCAGCACCGAGAAGCGAAACGGGGTGAGGAGGACTCAACTTCCACCCCATGATTGACCTTGTGGTTTTGATCAAAGCCGCGATGCGGAGAGGGGTCAGGGACGGGGCTTTTGCCGTCTCGCACTCCGCTTTCTGCGTCAGATACTCCTTCTCCAGCTTGCAGGCTTGGGACTTGACCGGCAATTCTACAAAACCAATATTTGTTAGAGAGTCAGAAGTTTGGCGGGCGGAGGAACGCAGCCGGCCGGGCCGGCGTGGGTTGCGTATGTTGGGATGGTTTGCGCTGGACCCTGTACGCTTGCGCGGCTATATTAAATTCAACTGGTGCAACCGGCTGATTGGTGCACGGGAATCAACCCAGGAAGGCGTACGCCAGGGCGCGTACCAATTCTGAGTTCGGCGTCACAGGACGCACCGATTTGGGAGCGGTTCTCCCAGTAGCTCGCAGATCGGCTGCGGCGATAATAAGGAGTCGATCCGATGGCTCACATTACTGGATTGCAGCGGCCTGGTCCAAGTGTTCTTGAACGTTTCCTAGGGGCGGCGCTAGGAGTTCTGTCTGCGGTGTTCGCGGTGCCGGTGATGCTCATCGTGCCAGTCTGGGCCTTAGGCGCACGCGACATCCCGCCCTATCTGGTATTTGCTGTGACAGCTTCCGCAGCGATCGCCGCGGGTCTTGGCTGGTTGGCTGCCCGCATATGGTTGGGCCTGTGGCTGCCGCGCTGGTTCATGGTTGGGTTCTGGCTGACGGGATTAGTTGGTGCGCTCAGTGCAATTGTGGGCACGTTGGTTGATGGTAAACCGCTAATGTCTCTAGTTTTCTTGCAGATCGCCGTGATGGTGTGGTTTAGCCGGGCCGGGTTTTTTCAGGGTGGTGAGGATGCCGTCGCAGTAACTTCTTTCCCTAAATAGTCTAATCTCGTAGTTTCTTTTTCCTGCCCGGAGCGGAACCCTTTTCGTCCGCGTTCGACACCGCGCGGCTCGATGCCATCGGGCCGTGGACGGTGGACGCCAATGAGTTAGAAATCGACATCTTATGGGAAAGCCCGCCCGCCCTTCAAATCGGCTGGGGCCCGCTCGACCTACGGTTCTACACCGGTACCGGCCTCGTCCCGACCTTGCTCGACCCGGATGAGCCGATGTTCCACCTTTCGGGTAGCACTCCAGATTGATCCCCTGAGATTTTCCGTTTTCGGCGTCATGTCAGACCTCCGTTCACTGATAGGATAAGCAAAAGGGCGGAGCGGTAAAACGCGAATCATAATTGACGTACCTATGCAGCCGCGTTGCGACCCAGGAGCGAATCGTATGAAAGTGCCGTTAAAGTGGTTGGCGGATTATGTGGAAGTCACGCTCACGCCGGGCGAAGTGGCGCAAAAATTGACTGTCGCCGGATTGGAAGTTTCCGGTTTTCGCTCGTTCGGACTACCTGTTCCCGAAGGACTACGCATTCGACAGGATGAACCAGGTCCCGTATGGGATCGCGACAAGGTATTCACGGCCAAGCTTCTTAGCGTCGCCAAACATCCTGATGCTGACAAACTCAAACTGCCGCTCGTGGAATATCTCGGTGGTAAGACCCAACAACTCGTGACCGGTGCGCCGAATATCTCGGTAGGCGACAGCGGGCAGAAAGTCGTGATCGGCCTGGCGGGAACGACATTTTGGGACGGCCACGTCAGCCCCAAGAAAATGGCAACGCTGACCCCGAAGCCGGTTCGCGGGATACCCAGCGAAGGAATGGTGATGTCCAACTTTGAACTGGGCATCAACGACGAACACGAGGGGATTATCCTCCTCGAAGACGATGCCCCGGTCGGTGTGCCGTTGGCCGACTTCATGGGTGATATTGTGCTGGAAATCGACGTGTTGCCCAACATGGCGCGTTGCTTGTCACTGGTCGGTATCGCGCGGGAAATGGCCGCTATCACGGGAAAGAAACTGAAAAACCCTCCAAAACCTTCTGCTGGCATAGGGCCGGACGTTACCGATCGTGTTGCTATTCGCATTGACGATGCGAAACTCTGCCCACGCTATGCGGCAACACTGATCGAAGGCGTAAAGATCGGTCCGGCGCCCGGTGTCATGCAACGCCGTTTGACCTACTCCGGTATGAGGCCGATCAACGCCGTGGTAGATGTGACGAATTACGTCATGCTCGAGCTCGGTCAGCCATTGCACGCCTTTGATTACGACGTGTTGAAAGCAAGAGCAAGGGGGAAGACGCCCACGATTATCGTTCGCCCGGCAAATCCCGGGGAAACACTCGTCACACTCGACGGCAAAGAACGCAAGCTATCGCCAGACATGCTACTCATCGCCGACGAGCAAGGCCCGATTGCGCTGGCTGGCGTCATGGGTGGGCTTGAAACCGAGGTGACGGCCACGACGACGAATATCCTTTTGGAATCGGCCTCCTTCGATCCGGTTAGCATTCGTCGCACGTCACGGGCGCTTGATCTACCCAGCGAAGCGAGTGGACGGTTCGCCCGAGGTGTCCATCCCGACATGGTGCCGGCGGCGTTGCATCGCGCGGCGGATCTGATCGCGCGAGCATCGGATGGTGTAGTCGCCAAGGGTATAGTTGACGTTTACCCATCGCCACTGCCGCCGTGCATCATTGAGTTGAAGATGACTGAAGTGGAACGCCTGTTGGGCGTACCAGTGCCGCTCGACGAGTGTGTGAAGGTCCTACGAGCCTTGGAGTTTGTGGTTGAGGTCGGCACCGACTCGCTGAAAGCAACCGTACCCGGACATCGGCTCGATATTCAGGACGGCCCCGCTGATCTCATCGAGGACATCGCCCGGCTTCGCGGCTATGCCGATCTGCCGATGACGTTACTAAGTGAGCCGTTGCCCGCCCAACGTGGAAACGAGGGGTTGGTATTCGAGGAACGGGCCAAAGATGCACTGGTCGCACTGGGACTCGAAGAGGCGATCAGCTATTCTCTCACCACGCCGGAGCGCGAGGCTCCGCTGTCTGAAGTGGGCCATGTAATGATCGCTAATCCGATCAGTAGCGAGCGTACCGCTATGCGCCGCTCTCTCTTGCCCGGACTACTGGAAGCCGTTGAACGCAACCTTAAAACCTTCGACGCCGTAAGGCTGTTCGAGATTGGTAGCGTTTATCATCCCGTTGCTGGCCGACCGTTGCCCGACGAACCGCGTCGGTTGGCGATAGCGGTGGTTGGTCGGCGTGTGCCGGAACACTGGGGCGACGGCGGAAGCGGGCCACGCAGCGCGATGGACTTCTACGACCTGAAAGGAATTATCGAGGCGTTTCTGGGCGATCTCCACGCAGTGGGCTATCATTTTAGGCCGACGCGAAAAGTTGCGGCGTATCATCCGGGCAAGTCGGCGACAATCTGCGTTTCGGGGACCCAGGAGGAAAGCTCCTCTCCCCCCGGTAGCGTGGGAACACCGGACGACGGAGCCGAAGTCGGCAGTTTCGGCGAGCTTCATCCCCGAGTTGCGGCGGCGTACGGGTTGGAGGGGAAAACCATTCTCGCTGCAGAGATGGACCTCGACCGATTGCGTTCGCTGGTGCCTCCCCGTTTTGCGTATCGTCCGGTGCCGCGGTTCCCAGCCGCTCTTCGCGATGTGGCAGTGATTGTGCCAGAGGAAATGGCGTCGGAAAACGTAGTCAACGTGATCCGTCAGGGGGGTGGCGAACTGGTGCGTGAGGTGCGACTGTTCGACGTTTATCGCGGCGATAGTATCCCGTCGGGTACGAAAAGCCTGGCGTTTGCGTTAGCCTATCAGGCCGACGACCGCACGTTGAGCGATAAGGAGATCGAAAAAGCACACAAAGCGGTCATGGGTCGGCTGACGCACGTGTTGAAAGTCACGATACGCGACGGTAAGGCGTGATGGAACGGGAATCAGGAGCCATCTCCTCCTACCCGAGTCGGCGCTTGAAGTGTGACGGACGCGATGCCCCTTACCGGGACGTTGACACACCCCACACGCCCTACCGCACCGCGGTTTACCGTCGTTACTCAAGTTTCTGGCTCCTTTGGCGTGAGAGCCGGAAACGTGAGTGACGGCGAATTGCACATCGCCCGATTCTTTTCCTGAGTAATGAACCGTGACTAAACGTGATGATGCTTTCCAACCAGTCGAACCGTGCTGGCCTGTGGTCCCTTCTCGCCCTCTTGCTCGACGTAGGTCACTTCGGTACCGATCTGGAGTTCATCAAACTTGTCGTTCAACACACTGTGACGATGAAAGTAGATTTCTCTCCCATCCACCGTGGTGAGAAAGCCAAAATCCTGGTCGCGTACTAGAGCGCTGACCCGAGCATGGGGCGAAGTCTGGAGAACCTTGACCGCGCCCTCTTGGCATCGTAGATGATCCTGCAAACGTCGCCGGGCCGAGTCGAAGGCATCGCGTATCGCAACCTGTAACTCTTTGTGTTCCGTGTGTTCACTCGGTTCGCGCGTGATCGCAATCTCGCCTCCAGGCAAGGTCAGGTCGATTCGCACTTCGTATTGATTACCGTGTTGATGATGCTTGCCGACCGGCTGAACGACGACCCTGCATCCCATGATACGATCGGAGTACGATTCGAGTTTGGCGGCTTTATCGCGAATCAAATCTTCGATGTCGTCCGAATGCTCCATATGACGGAAGGAGACTTGGAGAGGAATTTGCATATTGGAACTCCCTTCGGAGAAAGCAACTCGGGGATTCACCCGCGATCTAAATATCACGAACTGCGTTTCGAGGGGAGGCGTCAGAGCCGAAAGCGTAAGCGACGGCGACAGCCTCATCGCCGTACCTTACGTTTCCAGCTCAGAACAGCCTTCCCCTCCCCCCGATTTCACGGTCAATGATTTCAAGAGCAGCGACCAATAAGCCATGACGATGTGATGATCCTTTTTGATTCGCTCGTGTTCACTGCGTTGTTTGCCGTGCTTCTCAGCGCTCTGTTGATGCGATACGGCCAGTTGAAGCAATCCCTCGCCCGAACCGCCTCGCTCGAACTCGGCCAAGGCGTGTTCGTGGTTCTGCAAACAGGGAGTCTCGGCAGCGATAGTTTGCTCGTGTTCTTGTAGTGTTGCCCGATGGGTGCGAAGAGCGTCTTCCAACTTACGGATTCCGTCCATTGCTTTGGCGATTTCTTGTTGCCACATCGCTAGATCGTCGCGCCACATGGCTTGATCGCTCAGCCATCTTTGATGGTCCCCGTGCATTTCAATATGTGCTTTCGCCATGATCAACCTCCGTTTGGCTCGTGCCGATCATTCCTCGATGCCTTCGGCTGTGCGACCGCGTTCGCTTTTGGTTTCCGGTGCTTCAGTGAGCGTCGCCTCGGTAAGCAGTAGCACACTTGCGACGGAAACGGCGTTTTCAAGAGCCGTTCGTACGACTTTGGTCGGGTCGATAATCCCCGCCTCGACCAGGTCGCGGTATTCGCCGCGAGCTGCATCGAACCCGTAATTTCCTTTACCGGCCTGCATTTGGGTCACGACAACTCCGTCATCAGCGCCGGAGTTTTCGGCAATTTGCCTGGTCGGGGCTTCCAGCGCCCGCTTGAGGATACGCAGTCCGGTGCGTTCATCTCCCTGGCTCTGAGCTTCCTCCTGCGCTACGGCGTCGATAGCTCGCAAGAGTGTCAACCCGCCACCGGGAACCATCCCTTCGGCCATGGCAGCCTTGGTGGCGCTGATGGCGTCTTCCAATGCTTCCTTGCGGCTTTTCATCTCGGCCTCGGAGGGTGCGCCGACCTTGATGACCGCCACGCCACCGGCCAATTTTGCGAGTCGTTCTTGTAATTTCTCCCGGTCGTAATCCGAACCAGCCTTGTCAATCAGTTTGCGAATCTCGTTGCAGCGGCCCAAGATGGCCTGCTTGTCGCCGCCTCCGCCGATGATGGTGGTATTCTCGCGGTCGCTAACGACACGCTGAGCGCGGCCCAAGTCTTCTAGTTTGATATTCTCCAGCCGCACCCCCAGTTCATCGGTGATGAATTTCCCGCCTGTGAGGATGGCTAGGTCCTCCATGATCGCTTCGCGCCGGTCGCCGTAACCGGGTGCTTTGACGGCCACACAGGCCAACACGCCGCGAACTTTGTTGACGACCAGCGTGGCCAAGGCTTCGCCGTCGATGTCTTCCGCGAGAACGCACAAAGACCGGCGTGTTTTGGCCAACTGTTCCAACAGGGGTATCAAATCTTTGAGAATACTGATCTTTTTGTTACAAAGAAGAATGAAGGGATCTTCGAGAACGGTCTGCATCTTCTCGGGATCCGTTATGAAATAGGGCGATAGATACCCACGGTCGAACTGCATTCCTTCGACCACTTCCAAAGTGGTTTCGATTCCCTTGGCTTCCTCCACGGATACCACGCCTTCGCCACCCACCTTTTCCATCGCGTTGGCCACCAGCTCGCCCAAGAGCGGGTCGTTGTGGGCCGATATGGTGGCGACCTGAACTTTCTCCTTGCGACTTACCACGGGTCGTGATAGGTGCTTGATGGCCGCGACAGCCGCTCTCAATCCGCGATCCAACCCGCGTTTCAAGTCGATGGCACTGGCCCCCGCAGCAATGTTGCGCACACCGTCCGTGAAGATGGCATGAGCCAGTATGGTGGCAGTGCTGGTTCCATCGCCGACCGCATCACCCGTTTTCTCGGCAGCTTCGCGAATCATTTGCGCCCCGAGGTTCTCCTCAGGGTCTTTGAGTTCGACTTCTTTGGCGATGGTGACGCCGTCGTTGCAAATGATCGGCCTGCCCCATTTTTTGCCGATCAACACGCACTTGGACCGCGGGCCAAGCGTCACCCGAACGGCATCGGCCAGGGCGGCGGCTCCATGCAAGACTTTTTCTCGGGCCAATTCTCGAAAAAGCAAATGCTTGATAGCCATAGCTAAAGTCTCCATGAAGATAGCAGGCCCACATTTCGAGTGAGCAACAAACCAGGACTGGTTCGGGCCGCGATCAATTCCAAAGCGAACGGATTTCCGGGGGCATCGTGCGTTTGATGCTCTCCATTTCGCCACCAGTCACATGACTCGATAGTACCCCCAGGACGGCCCGCGTTACCCATTCGGGATTAATGTCTGGGTCATTCCGAAAGGCGTCGGCAATGGGGGCCAGAAAATGTTTCAGATGTCGTTCGCGGTCGGGCTTGCCGTGCGGATGCCAGCCTTCATAGTAGATGCCGCGAATCAGTAGCGGTAACTGCGCAGCCAGGGCAGCGGCTTCATCGACGGACAGGCGATCGCGTAAGGCGTGAAGCACCGCCCGCAAGGCATGATAAGCTCGTTGGTTGTCCGACCATCCTAGTCGATCGCGTATGTCGTTGAGCCAGACCGTTGTTGTCTGGAGGGTGCTTTCAAACGGCGTCAAGGTTGCTTGGCTCATCGTTTCTCTCCTTCGTGATTCGATCAGACCCTCAAGATGATCAACCTCTCGGGGTTTTGAGTACGGCACCCCTGAGCCGTCGCTAAGGCTTCAGGCTCTGTTATCGTTTTTCGAAACGCTTCCGGGTGAAGGGGGAACTCCCCTCCACTCCGAAGCGCTCCGTTGCGTCGGCGTCTCCCTGCAGGGGGCCGTTGATGCTTAGGCGTTTTTAACGGCGATTTTCTTTCCGCGTCCTTCCTTGGTCTTGGGAATCGTGATGGTCAATACGCCGCTGTGGTAGCGGGCGTCGATCTTGTCCGGATCGATACCGGCAGGCAGTGTCATCGACTCGAAGCACTTGCTCTCTTCGCGATGTTCGACGCCTTTTTCCTTGGTCTCGATCCTACGACTTGCCCGTAGAATCAATCGATCCCCGCTGATGCGCAAGTCGAAATCACCGGCCTCAAAACCCGGAGCCTCGGCACGCAGAACAACGCTGTCGTCCTTGTCTTCGTAGTCCATTCCCCACGACCAACCTCTACCCAAATCTTCCAGGGGCATCGGCCAGGTGCGGCTGAAACGGTCGAAGAGTTCGTCGAAGTCGCTCCGCATCCGCCGGATCAACGCGGGAAAATCGCGCAACGGGGCCAATACTCCGCCGTTTCCGCCCATTTCCAATTTCTTTCGGGTTGCAGGAATCATTGCCGTCATTGCCAACCTCCTTTTGTTCTTGGTGATGAATGAGACACGCCGTCATCCGGCGTGAACCGTGATCTTCTTCGGCTTCATCCGCTCCACCTTGGGCAAATGAACCGTTAAAACACCATCCCGATAATGGGCCGAGATTCGGTCGGTCTCGATTTCCGGGGAGATGGAAAAGGTGCGATAGAAATCGCCGATGCCGTATTCCTCGTTGACGTAATCGCCCGGCGTGGGCCGAGCCGAAACTTTGCCGTGAAGGCTTAGTTCGCCTTTCTCAAAACGTACCTCGACATCGTTGGGCTTGACGCCGGGCATATCACACTGCAAGACGACCTCGTCCGTCGATTCGTAAATATCGACGCGCGGCGTGTAGAACATGCCACCCCGTGTGACTTCCGGGATAGTCACCTCAGTGGGCTGTTTCTTAACGAGAGCATTGGTTTCAGGCAAGGAACACCTCCCTTTCTTCTGCAGAACAATCCATCGGTTCGTCACTCCGCTTTGACGACAATTTTGCGGGGTTTGGCTGCGGGCGTTTTGGCCATCTTGATGGCCAAAACCCCATTCTCCAAACGGGCATCGATATTCGCGGTATCCACCGCAACTGGTAGAGCAATGGTGCGCTCAAAGCGGCCAAACCCGCGTTCCTGGCGATGCCATTCAAGGTTTTCGGGTGCCGCCGGTTCGCGTTTGCCTTTGAGTGTCAATTGATTTTCAGCAGCAACGCTTATTTCCAGGTCCGAGAGTTTTTGACCGGGTAGTTCCGCCTCGGCGTAGACGAAATCATCGTCTTCTCTCAGATTTATCGGCGGATACAAGACGCCCAGGCCGGGCCAATTCCGTTCATTTCCGACCCAACGCTCGAACAGTCGGCCCATATCCTGCTGCATCCGTTTCATCTCCTGTTGGATTTCCCGAAACGGCTCCCAGCGCGTCAACACTGTCATGCTTTTCTCCTTCCTGTATGCTGGTCCGACGGCTACGCGATTTCGCCGCGATGCCGGTTTTGTCCATCAGGGCAACAACGATGCCGCGAGAATACCGCTTTCATGGACGGCTTGCTAAATGGATCCCATATCAGCCTTTAGGAGAAGGTCGCCACACGACAGGAGATGTGTCGCACGAGTCGCGAACCGCGGTTGATGACGAAACATGGCCAATCCAGGGTGCTTCGTGATTGCTTTTCGCTCAAAGGTGTTACCGTAGGGCGATCAGGGTGTATCAACGCCCCGGTGGCAGGCCAGCGTGGTGTGTCAACGCTCCGATTC
>RGDT01000180.1 GCA_009918525.1 Planctomycetia bacterium | reverse complement strand
AGCCGCCGCAAAAGTTTCGTGAGCGTTTTGGTAAATACTGTGTAGATTTATTCATAGTCTAGCACCACCTTCGATTTCTGTCTTTGTTTTCAGGCGAATTGCATACCGATAGACGTGACCAAAGAACAGGAATGGGCAATAATCGACTAGACAGGCAAATGGAGAGCAGACGTGACAACTTGACTTGTTAAGGCACGAATCATAGCAATGCCGACGCCATTCATGGTTCAAACGAATCAGCCGCGGGCGGGTGTCGTCGGTTCCCGGTTGAGATGCCGACAACACCCGTCAGCGAATACGACTCAGGTTAAGGCTTTAGTCAATCGGATCGGGCATCGCTTCGATGTCCTTGATAACTATCACCGTTCGCGTCACGGTTCCTACCTCTGCCTTCTTCGTCGTGCAGCTCGAGCCTTTGAACGTCTTGAATATCATCAATGCCGTTTCCGCCTCCTTGGCCCATCTCTTGGCTGTCTTGGCATCAGCGCCGAAGTCCTTTGCCGATTGGCTGATCGAGTAATCCACCCAGGGGGTAACCAACTCGATGAAGCCGATCCAATCCAGCACGCAGCAGCCCAACACCTCGCCGCTGATCTCCAGTTCCTTGGCCCGGAAGCTCAAGGGCGTAGGCTTGACCAATCGCGCCGCGTGTTTCTTGGATAATGCGAAGACGCTGGCCGCTCCGCCGCTCCCCGCAGTCGGCAAAATTTGTTTGTCGAGAATTCCGCCGTCGGGAACTTCCCACCAGTAGAGTCCGTCAGCCATCGCCGGTGCGGATAGCTGCACTCCTGGAGGAAAACCGCCTGGTAGTTCGCTCAACTTCGTCAATAGTTGGTTAATCGCACCCCGAAGATCCTTCAATCCTTCGTCAAATTGCTTAGCATCGCTCACACCGATCAGCAGTCCTAACTCGGCCATCGGCATCGCCTTCTCCGTCGCCGGTACCATGGAGAGCCATTGCTTACTGGTCCACTGGCCGTCCAGAACGATTCCTAAGCCAGTTTGGCTCATGGCGGGGATGATTTTCTTCGTCATTGTAGCGTCGATCTGCTCCAAGACCGGGAATACGGCCTTGGTGATCTTCTTGTATTCGTCCGCCGCGTTGGCGTCGGCCGAGTCGAGATAGATAGCCTGAGCTTGGGCGAGCACCTTCTTACCGAACTGTACGAATTCGGTGTAATACTTGGTATCAAGGGCCAGTCCGAACGCGGTCGCGAAGATTGGCTTGCCGCCAAAATGTTCGTGCATTTTGAATTTGACTTTTTCGAGTCCGGAATAGCTGGTGCGGTCGTGGACTAACGATTCGTACCCGAAACTGGTCATGTACCCATAACTTACTGCCGATCCGAACGCGACTTTCTCCATCTTTTCCATCGCGCCCACCAATTCGTCGATTTCCTTGCCGATAGCTTTCTTGCGTTCTTCCTTGAGATCGGCCCCCTTCAATGAGTCCTTGATGCCATTGAGCAGGTCGGCGTATTGCTTGGCATAACTGCCACCGGCCGCCTCAACGAATTCCTTGCTGGAGTAGGCAAATCCCGTGAAACGCTGGTCGCCGACATCGCGGAGGACTTTCAAGGCGTCGGCGTCGATCAACTTCTTACCGTTGGCCGCGAACGCCTCCAGTTCCTTGGTTGTGCTACCAACCGAGACCAGCAAATAGTTGCCGATTACACCGACAGAGGCGTTGAGCTTGACCTTCTTCAGGTCCGCGATCAGTCCATCGAATTCGCCTTTCTTCTCTTCCAGGTCGCCAATCTGGAGCATGTTCCAATCTATCTGGCTACCATCCAGGTCCACCGACAGGAACTTGCCGCCGGCGATCTTTTTCGTCTGGATACGGTCTTCGAGTTCCTTCACGCCGATGGTTAGGCCAATGCCAATCTTGGCTAGCTGGTCGATGAGTTTGTCGGCCTTATTTGGCGTTGCAAGGCGGAAGCCGATCACCGATTCTGGGATACCCACAAGTTTGGTGTTCTTTTGTAACGCTCGCAAGATAGCGCGATATTGGCTTGTGTTGGGATCTTTGCCGGACAACAAAGCACCGTAGGTACCGACAGTCTGGGCTTGGTTAACGGCTGTCAAGAGTTGGAGCAGGGTGTTCCAATTCGAACCGCCGAAGACGAACATTTCGTCGCTGCCCGCCTCCGTCACGATTTGGATGATGTCTTTGGCCAAGTCGCTCTTGGTGAATCCTTCAAGCAACGAGAGTGGCCCGCCGTCACCCTTGCCGGCTTTCATGGCCTCGTCATAGGCTTTTTTCACCGAAGGAAGCGACCGTAGCGCCTTGTAGGAACGACTGCGATAAAATAAGTCGATTTGTTCTTTCCATCGCAAACCAGCCGCGAAAAAGGCCGCGTCTGCTGGTACATAGGCCAATGACGAGTCTTTAGCTGGTTTAGCGGGTGCTTGGCCCCATACCGGGCGTTGCGATGCCGCAGTGAGGGTCAGGATCAGAGCAACGAGCAAAGCTCGCGAGCGCAAAGCGGACATCTGGCTTCCTCAAAAAGTTAGTAATCAGCCTCACAGCTATTTTAAGTGATTCTTCCCAACAAGACCAATACCCCCTCTCCGCAGCGAAGGTTTCATTCCGATCCCGCTGTCAATCTCGTATAACCAAGAAAAGACAGAGCCAGAAGCGTCTGTGACGGCCAATTCTGCATCGCCGTCGCTGACGGTTCCGATCTGTTTTCCCCGACGAAAAAGGGAACGACCCTCATGAAGCTCACTTTCGCTTATCGGATTGCGTTTCTCATGGGATTGGTCCTGGCCTTTCCTGTGCGTGGTCAGGAAGATTCCGGGGCGACAACCGTTGGGGCGTTGAGTGTTCTGCGTAAATACTGCAACGAGTGTCACAACGGCAAAGAACCGCTTGGACGAGTCCGAGTTGCTGATCGCCGCGAACTCATCGACCGCGAACTAGTCTGGCCCGGCAATCCTGACGTTTCGGAGTTGCTGCAACTCGTTGAGTCCGGCCAAATGCCACCCGGTAAACGGCCCAAGCCTGACGATTCCGAACGGAGCATTTTGCGTGCCTGGATCAAGGCACGCCTCCCCGAACCGCCTCCCGAAGTTATCTTTGGTGAAGAGGTTCAGTTCGATCTTATCGCCGCTGACTGGAAGACGATCGCCGCCGACAAACAACCCCGAATACGCTACCTGAGCCTAAACCACTTGCTCGCAACCGAGGCCGGGAAAAAACGACTGCCCGTCGCCAAAGCTGAACTCCAGAGGATTCTTCAGGGGTTCACGAACGCCAAACCGATGGATCTGGACCTCAAACCGCTGGACAAAGCGCAGAGCATTTTCCGGCTCGATCTGGCGTCCATTGGGTGGAATGCTCGCCCGTTTATCACCGGCGAGAGCAAAAAGACCATGCCACTCGCTCTGGATCTTTTTGACCTGTTACTGTTGGAATATCCCTACGGATTCGTGCCGTTCAAGGCAAAAAATTGGCCCCAGATGGTGCCGATCGTCAAAACCATGAAAGCCTTACGCCCTGTACCCATCATTCGGGCCGATTGGCTGATTGCCACCCTGAGTGATCCGGTGATGGCTGCGGAGATGCTTCTGTTGCTGGAGCGAAGCGATGGAACCAAAGCCCCCGCTACGGTTTTGGCCGAAGTTTGGCCCGCAACGGTCGATGTGAATGAGGCTGAGCTTGAGTTGGGGTGGTCGGGCAACCCTAAGGAATTGCAGGCCGCCTGGACTGCGGTCGGGCTACCCGAGACAGGTGGCGTATCGCGGCCAGAATGGGAACGAGCCTGGCCAAACTTGATACGTCAGTTGGGACGTGGAACACCCCTTTTGCCTCTGGACCGCGTTACTCGTGATAATTACAGCAGCGACCCGAATCTAAAACTGCAAGGCCAAACCATCGACTTCAAAACAAAGAAACCCCAATCGCAATTCTTCGGTGGTGATTTGTCCGCCGTGGAGATTCGTTCGTCCCACGATGCCCGGCTCGAGTTCGTATTTTTTGACCACAACCAGCAGTATGTTAGTCCCTTTGAAAAACCGCAGCCGGCCCAAATCCTCAACGCTGGCAAGACCTTTTACGAAGACGGCAAGAACGAGAAAGGTGTTGCCGAGGGGCATGAGATAGACAGCAAGCCGGCCAAGGAATTCTGGGTACTGATTGCCGTTGGGCGGGATGCTGGCGACGTGAAATTGGCTCCGGGGGTGCCTCTGCGAGTAGCGTCTAAACTACGTAAACTGGTGCGAGAACGCTACGTTCATCTCACCCTCTACGACCTTGACGAAACGGGCAGCACTTTCCGCTATCCGTTTGATCGTGCTGCCCGCGTTTTCGTCATGTTCGAGACGCTTGGCCCTCGGCCCAAAGGCAAATGATTGGTGGAACGCCAGCTGGCAAAAATGGACTCATCGCAACGGTAACTGAGTTCGCATCGCCATAATCTGCCCCTCGCGAATCTCCACGATGATGTCGGGGTTGACGAGATTCGTTCGCGAGGGGGCGGCGGTGCCGATGACCTGCGGTAAGGTCGTCACGGTCCCGCGCGTTACCAGAGTGAATCGGCCCGGTTCAGGACGCTGTTTGCCGTTGTCATCGGGCACACCCGGCAATACGTCCACGATTCGCACGTCGGAAGCTCGCAAGAAGAAATCAGCCGCCCGACGATCCGCCTCGGCTTCAGTGATGGGTTTCGCCGAAAACTCCGCGACCGGCCCAAGCATTCGCCGAGCGGCGACAGGGTCTGTCTTCAACCGCTCGGCAAAGTCGCGTATGAAAGTGGCGGAAACGTCAATCGACGCACGCGGCTTAGAAGGCGGCGATGTGCCACAACCCAGCAGCACCGCCAGGACCAAGCACATCCCAACCATTCGGCCAGGGCCTGCCATGTTAGCTATAGAGCGGTCGAAAGGCGCGCAGTGCATCTATCGTCCTCGTGAATTCGTTGGGCAATGGAGCGACTACTTCTAACAGCGCGTTCGTTCGCGGATGCGTCAACCGCAAACGATGAGCATGCAACGCCTGACGTGGTAGAAAAACTTCGTCGCGTTCTTCCTCCACGTTCGGCTCGATGTCCGATCTTTTGATTTTATCGCGACCGCTATACAATTTATCCGCCAGGATCGGATGCCCGACGCTGGCCAGATGGATGCGAATCTGATGGGTTCGGCCTGTCTTGGGTATGCAGCGAACGAAACTAAAACCGCGAAACCGTTCGATCACCTCATAATAGGTGCAGGCATCCTTGGCGAGTTCGTCCTCATCATCTGCGATGGCCATTTTGACCCGGTCATAGGCATGATGGGTTATTTTGCCCTCCACATAGTCGCTATCGCGGTCGAAGGTGCCGGAGGTCAGAGCGAGGTATTCCTTATAGACCCGGCGAATTTCAAAAAGCATTGCCAAGTCGCGGTGGGTGCGTTCTTCCTTGGCAACGATGATAACGCCGGACGTGTCGCGGTCGAGACGATGCACGATACCCGCACGATAATCGCCATTAAGGCCCGATAGCGTCGGAAAGCGAAAACGCAAGGCGTTGACTAACGTGCCGGTCCAGTTACCGCGGGCCGGGTGAACGACCATCGCGGCAGGTTTGTTGATGACGGCAAGGAATTCGTCCTCATAAAGAACGTCGAGGGGAATATCCTCGGGGGGGGGCCCGGGCCGTTCGGGCAGGGGCGTCTCGAAACGCACACTGTCGTTGTGACGTATTTTGTAGCTTGCCTTAACGGTTTTCCCATTGACTTGTACCCCGCCTGCGTCGATGACCCGGCGGACGACACTGCGCGTCATTTCGGGATAGTACGCAGCCAGATAGGCGTCGAGGCGTTGACCATCGACCTTAACGCGGGCGACATGTTCGAGGATACGCGGCGGAGATTCCATCGGGGTGGCCGTTCAGTTGCGTCGGCCGGCCGCCTCCGGTGTGAATTCCTTTACTAATTCACGGAGATCGGTACTGGCTTCGAGACGTTCCAGTGCCTTCTTGGCGTCCGCACCAAGCGGGGTCTTATAGTCTGCGGCGAGTTTGCCGTACCACTCTTTGGCTTTGCTGATGTTCCCAAGTGCCTCGTTGGCCTTGGCCGCTCCCCACAGCGCTTCTTGCTGCAAGAGCGGTACACGTCCAGCGGCACGGAGTAGTTCTTCGTATTTATCGACCGCACTTTGGAGGCGGGTGATCGCCCCCCCACGATTGACTCCTAGCAGACGCACACCTTCGGCCAGGTTCAGCCGCGCATCTTTGAACTCAAGCAACCGTCCTTGCGGCGTATCCTTTAGTTTTCCGTCCTTGTCCACGATCGCGATCTGTTCGGAAAAGACGGTTTCGTCGAGCGAAACCCAGCGTTCCGACGATGCCACTTCCCCCGTCCACATCAGATACCGGAACAGCAAAAGGGCGATCACAACCGCCACCGCGCCCAAGGCCCAGTACAACCCCGTCTTCGGGAGCTGTGCGGCACCCTCGTAGGCTTGTTCGAGGCCCTTGGCCAGATCATTCGTCACCAGCGCCTTGCGCTCTTCGGCCTTCATGTCTCGGCCTCCCATCCTGTCCGCAACACTCGATTGCTGCATGATAGGGACGATTGGCCTGATGGTCAACCGAAGTCGCCTGCCGGCCTTGACCTAAATCGCCGAATCGGCTCTACTTCAGCACCTTTGCGGAGAGCGATCGTATGGACGCGCGGGTGGTCCTCTTACACGACTGGCTAACCGGAATGCGCGGCGGCGAAAAATGCCTCGAAGCCGCCGCCCTTCGTTGGCCGTCGGCCAAACTGTTCACGCTACTACACAAACGCGGAAGCGTCTCGGAGCCGATTGAACGTCTCCAGCCTTGGGTTAGCTCCCTGGATCGCCTTCCGGGCGTTCATCAGCACTATCGTTATCTGCTGCCGTTGATGCCCGCTGTCGTTGGGGCCATGCGTCTCCCCCCTGCTGATCTGGTTCTGAGTTTCAGTCACTGCGTCATCAAGGCGGTTGATCCCGGACGGGCCACGCACGTTTGTTACTGTTTTACGCCCATGCGTTATGTCTGGCACATGCGCGAAGCGTATTTCGCGGGCCGTGGGGGCGGCGTCAAGTCATGGATTCGCGACAAACTACTTGACGCCTTGCGCGACTGGGACCGCTCTACCGCCGAGCGGGTCCATCACTTCATCGCCATCAGCCGAACCGTTCAACAACGTATTCGCGAATGCTACAACCGCGATAGCGTCGTTATCTATCCTCCAGTGGATACCACCTATTATACGCCTGATCACTCACAACGTGATGACTTTTATCTCGTCGTCTCCGCGTTTGCACCCTACAAACGCCTTGACCTCGCCATCGAAACCGCTCGGCGATTGGGGCGGCGGTTGGTCGTCATCGGTGCCGGCCAGGACGAGGCTCGTCTCAAGGCCCAATCCACTAACACCATCGAGTTTCTCGGCTGGCAGCCCGATGCTGTTATTCGCGATCATCTCCGTCGCTGCAAGGCTCTGCTTTTTCCCGGTGAGGAAGATTTCGGTATCGTCCCCGTCGAGGCGATGGCCTGCGGCACACCCGTCATCGCTTTCGGCCGTGGCGGTGCGACGGAAACCGTGGTGGACGGCGTCACCGGTGCGTTCTTTGCCGAACAAACCCCCGATTGTCTGGCCTCCGCCATCGAGACGTTTGAACGCAACGCCGACCGCTACGATCCGGCAGCCGCCCGACGGCGAGCGGAGGCCTTCGCCGGATCGCGTTACGAGGCGGAGTTATTCGGCACCATCGATTCCCTATTGCGTCCGAACGCACGACGTGCCGCGTGACGCTTCTTGACCCTGATCCTCCATCGGGTCGTTGCAGCAGGGCGAGCGGGGCATGTCAATGCCCCGGTAGTTGTTTCTGAGCGACAACTGCGGCATTGACACACTCCGCTCGCCAATAGTTGTTTTTGATCGACTTTCTCGGCGGTGAATAGGTATTCGGAATAACCAGAGGAACATCGAAAATGGGCGCGGATCAAAAAGCGATTGCGTTGGGCATCGCATTTCCGACAAAGCAACCGGGCTATCTGAATCTGTGCGTGCGGTCGGGCCATCTGCTCGTCACCTCAGGACACGTCAGCGACATCAAAGGCAAACTTGGAGCAGGGCTTACGGTCGAGCAAGGCTATCAAGCGGCTCGCGAATGCGCTGTCAAGATTTTGCAGTCGGTGCGCCAAACACACGGCACGCTGGACGGCCTACGGGTCCTCAAGCTGCTTGGGTGCGTCAATTCGGCCCCTGACTTTACCGATCAACATCTGGTCGTCAACGGCGCGTCGGACCTGTATCACCAGTTGTTCGGCAAGGAAGACCTGGGCTTCCACGCTCGCAGCGCGTTGGGCTTCGCCTCGCTGCCGACTGGCGTCGCGGTCGAGGTCGAGGCCATTTTCGAGATCGTCGAGGCCAAATGACGCGGGC
>RGDT01000179.1 GCA_009918525.1 Planctomycetia bacterium | reverse complement strand
CACGGTGGGTACGAACTACCTTGATTTGTGCGTCCGAGTCGTTCGCGGCAAAGTCATCGTGTTGGCCACCGAGGACAACCTTATTCGTGGCGCGTCAGGCGTGGCCGTGCAAAATTTCAATCGGATGTACGGTTGGGAAGAACGAATGGGGCTTGAGTAAGGAAGAAGCAACAAGCGAGCGGCCAGCGATGAACCAACGACCGCGGTGAACCGGTGTGCGTCACGTCCTATTTCATCACTTTTGCTTATTTCCGTTATCCGTCTTGCTCGTTGGCCACCGGGTTGCTATCACCCGCGAACGCGGAGACTTTCCCGCTCGCGGAGGATGGTACGTATGCGAGCCACGCTGATGCTGTTCCTGGTCGCCGGTGTCGTTCACGGGCAGCAAATCCTACGAGAAGGGTTCGAGTCCAAGGGCCCTTACTGGAAACAGGGTTCCTCCGATGCCGTCTTCAAACTGATCCGTCACGCTCTGACCGATGAAACCGCCCAGTCAGGGCAACGCTCGGAACATATCCGCCTTCAGATCGAACGCGGCAGCTATATCCACTATGTCTTTGACATTCCACGCGCTCCGGTCAACGATGAACTGACCGTCGGACTATGGATCAAGTCCAACCGTCCCGGGGTGCAACTGATGTGCCGTGTCGTCCTGCCGCGCGAACGCGATCCCAAAGACCCGAGCCGTAACCTTACCTGCTTCTTACGCTGCGAGCCGTACAACAGCACGCGATGGAAACCCCTACCGCTCGTCAATCCCGTCAAACGCCTGCGCGAACAACAACAGCTACTCAACAGCAAACTCGGCCGCGATGTCAGCACTGCCGGTGCGTATGTCGATCAAGTCGTCCTCAATCTTTACGATGGACCCGGTACGCTGGATGTGTGGATCGATGACTTGGAAATCGGCCCCGTAGTTGGCGATCCGAAACCCGAGGGCATTGTCGCTGTGCCCACCGTCCGCCCGACACCCGGTTCATTGGTGCCGCGCGGCTCGTCGGAAGTTCGCTTCGCGGGACAACGGCTCATGATTGACAACAAGCCGTTCATGATGCGGGCCATTCGCCATACCGGAATGCCGCTCTCGGTGCTGAACATGGCCGGGTTCAACACGATTTGTCTGGACGAAACCGCTCCGACGAATCGTATCGAAGAAGCCAGCAAACTCGGTTTCAAACTGGTGCCGACACTGGAACGTCGTTCCGACGACTTGCAACGGCGTATGAACCGCTTTATGGTGTCCGAAGCGGTACTGGCCTGGGATTTGGGGGGGAATCTCGACGCCGATCAATTTACTTCCACAGCCGGATTCGCTCGGATGGTGCAGCAGGACGATTCGTCGCGGCTATTGATCGCCGATGTCTGGGATGGCTTTCTGGGTTACGCACGTGGGCTAGATGGTACGTTGATGGGTACACATCGCTGGCCGTTGTTCACATCGTTGGAGTTGGCGAACTATCGCGAGTGGTTATCGCACCGACGCAAATTAACGCGCACGAATTACGCCTGGACTTGGGTCCAAACTCATCCCCAGGAATGGTTCCTGAAGATGGCCTATCCCAAAGAGAACAGCAACGGCTTCCGCGAGCCGGTCGGGCCGCTCCCCGAGCAGATTCGGCTGTTGTCGTACATCGCGTTGGCGGCAGGCTATCGTGGGTTGGCGTTCTGGTCGGATCGCTTCCTGGCCGACAGTCACCAGGGACGCGACCGGCTGTTGGGATTGGCGTTACTCAATCAGGAACTTAAGCTGCTGGAAAAAATTCTTCAGGAAGTGACCGACGAGGTCGAATGGGTGGACACGAGCCATCCCGATATTAAAGCCGCTATTTTTCGCATTCCGCGTAATGTGCTGGTGTTGCCGATTTGGGTGGGGAAGGGAGCTCAGTTCGTTCCCGGGCAATCGGCCCTAGTCCGGCTGGACGTGTACGTTCCTGCGGCTCCGATCACCACAACCCGCGGCGCGATCGTCAAGCTGGAGAACTTCAGCCTGGCGACGGCGGTTGTGTTGACCTCTGATATGTCAAAAAATGGCATGGTCGTTCACCTGCAAACGATGCAGCAGGGCATGGCCAAGACGGCGGCTCAGTGGTTGCACGATCAGGCCAAAGAGGAACTGGACAAGGTCGAGCAGATCGACGCGGCACTCATCCAAGCGGGTGTTGGTCTCCCGGACGCTGCCGCCCTGCTGGAAAAGGCCAAAAAAAGTCTGGAACAATCCCGCAAATTTCGCACGGACGGCCAGCACAGCGAGGGATATGCTCAGGCGGAGGTCGCGTTGCGGTCGTTGCGGGTGTTGATGCGTGCGCACTGGGAGCGGGCCGTCCGCGATCTCGACACGCCGACCGCTAGCCCGTTCGCTGTCTCGTTCTATACATTGCCGTTGCATCACGAACTATTGGAAGAATTACGCGGACTAAAAGCGGGATCAAACGTCTTGCCGTATGGCGATTTCGAGGTGCCGGTCGGCCAGAGTCAGCCGGGCTGGACGGTCCAGGAAGTGCCAAGCCTGGACCCGGTGACGACGGAAGTTCGCCGCGTATCTCAGGGGGCGCATGGGGGAAGCGGCCAATGTGTGATGTTGGCGATTCGGCCCAAAGATCCGCGACGAGTACCCGCCGCCCTGGAACGGACGTTTGTCGCGCTGCATAGCCCGGCCGTAAAGTTACCTCCGGGGTCGCTGGTGCGTGTTAGTGGCTATATCAAGATTCCCGCGCCGATCACGGGATCGGCTGACGGTGCGTTGCTGTACGATTCCGCAGGCGGTGAGCCGTTGGCGGTACGGCTGACGGGCGAGCAGAAGAAGTGGAAATCGTTCTCGTTATATCGCCGAGTCCCGCCCTCAGGACAGATACACGTAACGCTGGCGATGTCGGGGCTGGGAGCGGTATACTTTGACGATGTGCGAATCGAACCGCTGACGCGATGAAGGGAGAAGAAGTGAGGCGAAAAATGTCGATCGTGGCGGTGGTGATCGCGGTAAGCGTGATTGGTTGGGCGGTCACGATGATGCTGTTAAGTCTGAGTGCGACCCGACCGAGTGGCTTAGGAGTTCGTGAGGGACGACTTGCGGCCTGTCCGGGGACGCCCAACTGCGTGTGTAGCGAGGACGAGGGCGATTCGGCCATCGCTCCACTGACCTACGAAGGCGATGCGGCCGAGGCGTGGCAGCGTCTCCAAAGCGTGTTAACGAGGTATCCACGAACGCGGTTGATGAGCGTGACGGACGACTACATTCATGCAGAATGTACGAGCCTCCTGTTTCGCTTTGTGGATGATGTCGAATTTCGTCTGGATGCGGTGGAAAAGAAGATTCACTTTCGCTCGAAATCGCGAGCGGGGCGAAGCGATCTTGGGGTGAACCAGGCGAGAATGGAGACGATACGAGAGATGTTTGGAAAAAGGTGATGGGCAGCCACGAAACCACTAAGTTAAAAAAGAAAAATTCTATTTTGCGGATTGACAAAATAGAATTTTCAAGATAGTAGTTATATTAGGCAAGATGCGTAAGAATCGCATCTTATTCACATCTATATCCCTCCTCACCCGGATCGACGTGGAGGGACAATAAAACTTATAACTGGTGCCTTGTGTCCGACAAAGCTCTATTGATCGGCATCAACGAGTATGAGAAGGTCTCCTCTTTACGCGGTTGTGTGAACGATGTTCACAACATGGAACGTCTCCTAACGTCACATCTAGGATTCAAACCTTCTAGCATTCGCAAACTACTCGATGGGGATGCGAAAAAGAAGAAAATCACTGAAGGTATGAATTGGTTGTTCCGTGATGTTCGCGAAGGCGACCGCCTCGTATTCCATTTCTCCGGCCATGGTTCGTACACAGCCGATTTCGATGGTGACGAAGATGACAAGGTTGATGAAATACTTTGCCTATGGGACATCGATGGCAAGGATTTCAATGATCAAAGCTTTTTATCAGATGACGAATTGCGGCAATGGACTCAGAAATTACCCAAGGGTGTTCGTCTGCTCATTGTTCTGGATTCATGTCACTCGGGGACCGGCACACGTGATTTATCGCGGTCGTCGGATGCATACTCACCGTTGATTGTCGAACGCGATACAATCAAAAGGGTGGAACAAATCCGAGCAGTTGGCCGATCTGCTGGTTCACTCGTACAAGAAATCCGTGAAGCTTACAGACCCGAAAGCCAACAAGCTGTGATTGCTAGGTTCATTCAGCCACCACCTGAGATAAGTGGACTGGTTCACACAAAACCCCGCACACGCGGAGGCATGAGAGCTATTATCGATGTTGAACTCAACCATGTTCTACTCGCTGGTTGTAGAGACAATCAGACTTCTGCCGATGCCTGGATTGATGGTACATACAACGGAGCGTTCACTTACCATTTAGTCAAAACTATCGAGAAGGTTGGAGTAAAAGCTGACCTAAGAGAAATCGAGAAGAATCTAAGCGCAGAATTAAAGAAAGGCCACTTTTCTCAAGAGCCACAATTTGAAGGGCCAGACGGCGCGGCGACATTATTCGGGGAAAAGCCTGAAGGAATAGAAAGTCCTCAAAGGGAGTCGGATACGACTGCAAGTGCTGATTTCGCAACGCTCTCGACGACGGTTACATCGGGTGCAACTCTGACAGCCTACGAACGCCGACTTGCCCTGGAGATTCTCCATCAACTCGTTATTGGGATCACACCGGGATCGGGACGCTTTCGCCGTACTACTCGGGCCGAAAACAACCGTCACTTGGTGTATGTCCACGGTATTTCAAAGCATCTACCTGGTTATTCCGATAACTGGTGGAAAGCACTCAAGAATCACGTCAGTGACATTTTTGGTGAAGGTGACTTAGGTGTTCAACGCCACGAAGTTCGATGGAGCGATATAGTCAACTCGTCTCGAGCGGTGGATGATAGCCGCGATAAACTTAAGCGTGCTATTGTCGAAACAATTCAAGAACGATTGGACGAAGAAGCTCGCCAGTCTCGTTCGAAGTCACGTTCATCGAGTGCTTCGGCTTCACAGTCTAGTCTCTCACGTGGGATATTAGACGAAATGGGATTGGATGATTTCTTGATATATATGACTAATGAATCCAAACGAGATCAGATTATAGAATGTTTTACTTCTGTTGTTCGGCCTCTTCTAGAAAGCGGCAATCAAATAGATTTGATCACTCATAGTTGGGGCACAGTAGTCGCATATGAAGGGCTACGCAAACTGGAAGACGAGGGATTTAACGCAACCCAAGTAAGGACATTCTTTACTTGTGGAGCTGCTCTATCCATTCTACCCGTTCGGTGGCGGCTTCGTCAGTCCAATCAGGATGGTCGCAAACCTTCGTTGGTTCGACGTTGGATCAATCTCGACGCATCTGGCGATCCTGTGGGCGGTTCACTAGTCCAACATTTTAGAGTTGACGATGAATTTCTGGATCTCTCGCCGGGTAGCTGTCAAGCCAATTGGATAGGCATGTATGAAGTAAATTGTGCTCACAGTTCGTATTTCCAAGAAGAAAATGTTAGTGTGAACAAGAGTGTATTTGGCCGATTTATTCGTGGGTAGGCTTTAATCGATACTTTGAGGAGATTTACTGTGGCCAATCGCCCTCATCTTTGTTTATCATCATCCCAGCGAAAAGATGACCATGATAAGCAAATCGTTTTGACAGTCGAGGTGATCGCCGCGGATATTATGCAGGCAGCTACTCCTGTAGCTGTGATTGGTCGTTTTCAAGATTTAACACTATGTGGACTAGATAGACAATGTCATCAACAGATAAGCGGCAAACAATCCAGAGAACAAGAGTTTGGCGGAAAGCTATCGGAATTATTGGATCACGGTGTATTCGCTTCCCATCTGGGGCAATTGTTTCTTATCCCCTATAAATCGGTTCCATTAAGTCCTACATATCTCTTGTTAGCAGGAATGGGAGAAGTGGGCGAATTCGGTCCGGATGAACTAAGACTATTGATGACGAATATCACGATGTCCTTAGCGATAATGGGTTACGATGAGTTTGCTACTGTACTAATTGGGGTAGGAAATAGAAGTCTTTCGCATGGTGTCGCTCTGCCACAGTGGATGCAAGGAATTGTCGAGGGATTACAACATTCATGGCCACACATTCATTCGCGTTCTTTTCGAGTTAAATTTTATGAGAACAATTGTAAGCTTGTCAAGCATTATTGTAGACACTTGAATAAAATCATCGCTGCGATACCGAGAGAAAAAGATAACGATGTTCAAATCAAGATCCAACTCTTGGATTCGACATTTTCTCAATCTTCTAGTCGTGATCAAGCCTCTCCAAATGTGTATGAAAATAATAGCGAAACAAACACTGTACGTCGCGTGGACATTTTGTCGCCTTCTAATTCCAAAGAAATGGCGATTGACATAAGCCAGACAAAGTTAGTTTTCCGCAAATTACAATATTCAGCTATAAGCGATGATGCTCTGTTGTCTGTTCGAGAAATCGAAATCCAGGATTATTTCGCCAAGCGTTTGCCTCATTTTTTGAATGGTGTGACAAATTCTTTTGATAGTGAAATAGAGTCATTTGGTCGATTAGTAACAAATTATTTAGTTCCTAATGATATTCAAAATGCGCTATTCAACCAGTCGCCTATAACGCTTGTCGTAGATAGGCGGACAGCAGCACTGCCGTGGGAAGTAGCGGTAAAAGATGTGTGCGGAGAAACGCGTTTTCTAGGTGTCAATCCGGGGATCGTAAGACAATTCCGTACGCCAGTATCCGGTAGGCAAGCCGTGGCTCCTGTTTTGAATAAAAAACTTAGTATTCTAATTATCGCTGATCCAGCGGGGGGAAAGTATCGTCTTCCTAACGCTGCTAAGGAAGGTTTTGAGGTAGCCTTAGAGTTCGATCACATTAACCAAAAATGGGGAGGTATTCTTAAGATTCAAATTACTCTTCGCATCGGCTGTTCAGCCGATAAACAATCTAACTCCGTGATTGTTGAATCAACCCGGTCTCTTACAAACGTAGTCAAGAGTGCCAAACCATGCGACCCAATGGAGGTCCTCAGCCAGATTGTCAACGGCGATTACGACATTATCCACTATGCCGGGCATAGCGTTTTCGAGAATGGCCGAGCTGGATGGTTGTTCGGCGAGGACTGCGTCTTTTCTGCTTCCGAATTGATGAGGTTACGGCGTGCCCCTCGTCTCGTATTTGCCAACGCATGTCATAGTTCCGATATAGGCGCAGATCAACGCGAAGACCAACTCAGCGAGCAGGCATCACTTGCGGAAGCTTTTTTTGGTCGTGGAGTGAAGAACTATATTGGAACCGGCTGGCAGGTTCAAGACGACAAAGCGAGAGAAATAGCAGTAACTTTTTATCAAAATGCCTTGAATTACCCGAAACCTGCCGTTTTGGGCGAAGCCTTGCGAATTGCTCGAAAAAAATGTTTTCGGGATTACGATTCCACATGGGCTGCGTATCAGCATTATGGACAATGGAACGACCGTTTGATCAACATAAGCGAAACCGATATACCTTAGCTCCACCACTTTTCCCGAACAATCCTAACATGCCTTCCTGTACTTGTTTTTAGTTATTGGTCGAGCATAAGTGTATGCTTTAGGATCACATAAACGGTCGATTCCGGTGTTGAGACCAAACTTTCCCAATCCCGATTCACCGTAACCCTCAGCGTCCCTCGAATAATCCCAGCACGCCCAAACCGTAGAACGTGTACTCCACGTCGTACCCGTCGTCCCACAACCCGCCGTGAAAACCGCCCGGTGGATGCTCTACCTCGTCCGCGTAACTCAGCACCTTCGCCGCGTTCAGTCGCTCAATCGCTCCTAACTCTGCTAATGTCCATGATCCCGTGAACGTCGAAAGTAAATCCGCCAACGGCACCCGTCCGTTCGCTCGCAATCCGCCCTCGTCCGACGGCATCTCCGCCAGAAACTCGATCACTCCCCGACGCACTTCCTCCGGCATAGGCCCCAACTGTGGCTCGATAACCTTCAACAAGCCCACGCCCGCCGCCGTTGGATTCGTCCCGGATCGTCGCATTGCTGCCATTTCGACGAATCCGCCGTCCTCCCGCCGTCGCGACAGCACGAACGACCGTAATTCGTCCGGTCGAGGTACGGTTCGTCCTAGTACCTCGTAACACAATGCCACCAGGAACGTGTGGTATGTACTGCCGGAATTTCCGGCCGGTCCCTTGGCATAGCCGCCGTCTTTGGTGCGGAAACTCTCCAGCGTCGCCGCTACCCGGTCGGGCCAATCGGCCGGTGCCTCGCTCAGTACGTCCTCACCGCCTGCCGCCTGCACCAACAGGCATGAATACAGCAACGAAAAAAAGTCCACCACCGCTGCCTCGCGGGCAAGGCTATTGCGTAAAAATTTGGCCACGCGGTCGGTGATGCGGTCGTCCAACGCGTCTAATATCGCCAGCCCACGTAAGGCA
>RGDT01000178.1 GCA_009918525.1 Planctomycetia bacterium | reverse complement strand
ATCCCGCTCGCCTGGCTGACGTTTCCTGCTCTGTTAGGTCGGCAATCATCGCGGGAGCATCTGCGGGGCCGCGACGATCAATTTCAGCGACTATTTCGTTCAGGGTCGCTGCCGAGAAAACAGCCGGATGACCAAATAAACGCCCCGTTCGCAGCAAATCGAGAATTTCGAGATGTTCGGGAGCGGCGTAGAATCGGCCATGTGTACGAATTAGCCGATAAGTGCCAACCGTTTCGGGATACTGGTTACGCGGCTTCCTGCCGATGTTCATCAGGTGACTCCGAGAAAGCAACGATCATCAAACAGGCAAACCGGCAGCAATGCGAACGCGGCGCAGGATGCGAGCCGGGAGACGATGAAGAGGTTGCGACCAGAACTTTCGCCACAGCCTACGCGGTTCGTAAGTTAGGCTCTTATGGTGAAAATGGGTGCCATATTCCATGTTAAGGTAAATATTTCGTGCCTGACGACGCAACAACTCGAACCAATACTTGTTAAACGGTCCTTTTTGACAGGTTAGTTCCATGTTGTTGTACGTGGGCGTATCTCCCAAGCCGTAGCCTCCGGTACGCTCATAGAAAGGCGGCAACCGCTTCCAGAGTACAATTTTATACAGATCGTACAACACCACCGATAAGCCCATCAACCAACTATCGACGTTAGCCTGCCAACCAAAATTTTGACACACTTCGATAAGCCGTACACTGACGACCGGCGACCACTCCCCGAAAGCGACCACCCACTTTCGGATGGCTTCTTCGCGTTCGTAAATGCCAGCGTAGTCTTCGATATTGGGTCGATTATGTCCGAGGATAGCAAACTCGTCCTGAATAGCGAGTACCTCGGACACCCAACCATTACGAAAGAACTGGAAATCGTCAGCCGTCATAAGCAAGAAGCGCGATCGCGGATCGCGTTGGGCAAAGAGATATTCTTGAGCGTGATGCAATCCGTGCCGCCCCTCGCCACGCGAGTAGGTCCAGCTTCGAATCGTGAAAGGATAAACCGAAAACGCCTCCGGTGTCGGCCGTTTATCGTCGTCGTCGTCGAACTTGATCAACACTTCCAGTTGCTGCCGCTCGGCTTCTGTGGTGGTGCGTGGAATGGAATCGAGAAAGTGCAGTAGATTGGAGGCCGGGTTATCCTTGGATCGCGAGCAAAAAATGATGCTGATCACCAGCCGCCCTCCGTGTCGTGGTTCTCGATGAAGTGCTAAACATAAGAAGATCGAGCCGCGAGAATCAAGACCTATTCAGAGAATTGCTGACGGCAAACGAAATCAAGAAACGAGAGATCAACCGCCAATTCACCAAGCTCGCCATTACTTTTTGCTCTTGGCGTCTTTGCGGTTGATCCTGTCTGTCGTTATCACATCTGGACTTCGGGCAACTCGGCCCCACCGATAGCCTCTAGTTGTTCGCGAACTGTGTTAACCAGTGCCGCGTAGGCTTTACTAACAGGACTGTCGGGATAGCGGGCGACCATCGGTTCACCGCCATCCCCGCATTCCGCAACGCGCGGATCGATGGGAATGTCGCCGAGGAACGGGACGCCGGCCAATCCGGCTAGTTTCTTGCCGCCGCCGTGTCGGAAGATCTCGTACCGTTTGCCGTCATCACCGACAAAGTAGCTCATATTTTCGACGATGCCCAAGATAGGCACGCGAACCTCACTGAACATGGCCAAGCCTTTACGCGCATCCACCAGACTGACATCTTGCGGAGTCGTGACGATCACCGCTCCCGTCAACGGGGCATGTTGACTGAGCGTCAACTGGGCGTCACCCGTGCCCGGCGGAAGATCCATGATCAGATAATCCAGCGTTCCCCACGGCAATTCCGTCAGGAACTGCCTCAGAGCGCGATCAACCATCGGCCCACGCCAGATGACTGCTCGCTCGGGTGGTACGACAAACCCCATCGACATCAGCTTGATACCATAGCGTTCCAGAGGCAGCGGCGTCGTCTGTTGATCGATGGGGCAAGGAACACCGAACATAATCGGCACGCTGGGGCCGTAAATGTCGGCGTCCATCAGCCCGACTTTGGCCCCCGAACGGGCAAGGGCCAACGCCAGGTTGGCCGCGACGGTCGATTTCCCGACACCGCCTTTGCCACTGGCGACAGCCACAACATATTTAATGTTGGGAAGGGAAATTTTCGGAGCAGGGCCGCCGTGCGGTTGCATGAGTTACTCCAAGGGCTTGCATAGCTCGCGCAAGTGCGCGAGCGTGAAAATTCCAGAATCGTGGCCATCAGACCACACAATTTTATAAGCGTAACGTCCAACGCGAGGCATGGCGTTAGGAGCGAGCGGAACGAGTTCGTTAGGCTTGAGAATACGGAAGGGATCAGCCGGTTTTTCCCGTTCCTCTTTGCACCCGGCACAGGGGCAGGCGTCGCGCAATGCCTTCCAGGTTACGGCTCCCTTGAAGCCGTCGCTCCATTCCATGATCAGGCGGTCGCCGTCGCGGCGCATAACAATGGGAATCCACGGTTCGCTCATGCCATCTCCTTCAAACTTTATTATAGGGACCGATGAATGAGAAGATTCGACGAATTTCTATGCGTGTATCTGGCGACACGAAAATTCGTCGATTAGATGTTAACTATGTTTTCATTTCTAAATGCTCGATTTGAGGTTACGGCGATGAAAAGTCCTTGCTCACAGCTTCGTTGGTTCGGGTTGATGATACTGATCGGCGTGATGGGTTGCGGAAGTGGCCTGAGCAGTGTTACCGGAAAAGTGATGTATAAAGGAACGCCAGCTGCAGGTGCAGTGGTTGTTTTTCATCCAAAGGGAGCATCTCCTGAATCGCCACGCCCTACTGGTGCGGTGAAAGAAAACGGGACATTCAGCCTTGAGACGATAACAACTCCGGGAGCTGCTCCTGGTGACTACTCTGTCACCGTGGTTTGGGATGCTCCTGCTACCGGCAAAAAACTTAAAAAGGGAATGGGCGGCGAGGATGAACGAGAAGCAAAGGCTGATCGCCTCGGCGGAAAGTACTCGAACCTTAATACCACCCCTCTGAAAGTCACCATCAATCCCGGTTCCAATCAACTGGAGCCATTTCAACTCGACTAAGCGTTTTACATCGCCGGTGTGTACCCGGTGTCTTCTTCTTGGTTATCTTTCGGAGAGTCCTAATGCTTAATCCGGTTTCGAGACGATCCGCCTTCACGCTGATCGAACTACTCGTTGTGATCGCAATTATAGCGATCTTAATTGGGTTGCTTCTACCTGCGGTGCAAAAGGTACGCGAAGCAGCGGCTCGGATGCAATGCTCTAACAATCTAAAACAGGTCGGTATCGCGCTTCACAGCTATGAAGGCGTTAACCAATTCTTTCCTCCCTGCGGTTCAAACTTCAACCCCGTCCCAGCAGGTTCGCTCAGCAATCAGGGTCATTCTATCTGGACGTACATTTTGCCTTACATGGAACAGGACAATCTGTACAAACAAGTTCGCATTGACTTGCCTGTCACCCATCCCGGAAATCTACCTGCACCGGTTGGAACCAACTCGGCCGGAATGACGAAATTAAAATCATTGATGTGCCCTTCCGCTCCCGATCGGGTATGTGATTATGGTGCCCCGGCGAACTATCTGCCCGTGCCTGGCGGAGTTGCTCTCTTTGGTGCGCATGATTATGGAGTCGTGACCGGTATAGGCGGCTCTATTGCAGGTTTTGCTGGATTGCCGTCGTCAACTCCTAACGGTGATACGGGGATGCTGCTTTACGCGACGGCTGGTCCTGGCGGTGCTCTGACGGGTCAGCTACCAAGAGTTGCCTCTTGCACGGATGGTTTGTCGAACACTTTGTTCATCGCCGAAGATGCCGGCCGTATTGATCGTTACATGGCGGGGAAGAAAGTGAGCGGTCAATACTCTTCCGGTGGAGGATGGGCGGACTATAACAGTGAGTACTACGTCCATGGGGCAGATTCTGCGGGCAATGTCGGTGCGGGTTCCTGCACCATCAACTGCACCAATGATAATGAAATTTACGCTTTTCATACGGGCGGAGCGAATGTTCTGCTAGGTGATGGCTCGGTTCGTTTCCTCAGCAACAACACTTCGGCAGCAATTGTCATCTATATGATTAGCAAGAGTGGTGGGGAAGTTTTCTCCGCGCCCTGATCCTACTCTGGAAACCCAGAAAAACGGCGGAAAGTCTTTTAACTATCCGCCGTTTTTTTTATAAAATCCTCTCGCTTTTTATCTGTACTCGCGTACAATGTGGATGTCCCCTATGGAGTACCGACGTGATCGGTATCGTGGACATCGACGGACGGTTGCGACGATTAGAAGAGTTGACACGCGGGCTTGCCAAGGAAATCGTCTTGTGGCGCGAAGGGTGTGATCCCCTACTCTACCTCGAACGCAAAGCGTATCTTAACGCCCTTCAAGATGCCTTGGCCGGGTTGGAGTCGGCTCGTGTCGCCCTAGCGAACGCCTCGCGCCGATTGCACCAAGACAACGCCTCAGCGTCGTGAACGCTTGCTTTCCGGCAAGAGCGACTGACAATAACGAAATCATGATTCGACTGACCTACCACCCGATCGACTACACCGCTCTTGTCGAGAGCGTCCGCCGTCCTCATTGCGGCGCGGTCGTGCTATTTCTCGGCACCGTTCGCGACCTGACCGGGGAACAGATCACAACCGCCCTGGAGTATGAAGCCTACGCCCCTATGGCCGAGAAAAAACTCGCTCAGGTCGAAGAAGAAACCCGCACGAAATGGCCGGTTGCCGACCTCGTTTTGGTGCATCGTCTGGGCCGTTTGGAGGTGAGCGAAATCAGCGTAGCCGTCGTTGTCTCCTGTCCGCATCGGGCCGAAGCCTTCGACGCCGGTAAGTTCGCCATCGACCGCCTCAAGCAAATGGTGCCCATCTGGAAAAAGGAACTTGGCCAGGATGGCCCCGGTGAATGGGTGCATCCCTATGGCTGACCAATTAATCGACGGCTTCGGACGTGTTCACGACAACCTTCGTATCAGCGTGACCGACCGCTGTAACCTGCGGTGTGTCTACTGTATGCCGGAGGATGTGAGCTATCTTGATAAAAGTGAGTTATTGACATTTGAGGAAATTGAGCGGTTCGTTCGCGTCGTGGTTCCGCTGGGATTGACAAAACTGCGGCTGACCGGCGGAGAACCGCTGTTACGCCGTAACCTGCCGCGCTTGGTGAGAATGCTAGCAGACGTGTCGGGAGTCCGCGATATCGGGCTAACGACGAACGGGTTGTTGTTGGCAAACTATGCCAGCGATCTGTACAACGCGGGATTGCGGCGCATCAATCTCAGCCTCGACACCCTCGATCCCGACCGATTTCGCAGGCTGGCCCGTCGTGATGGACTGACCGAAACACTCAAGGGGATTGACGCAGCCATCCGGGTCGGGTTCGCGCCGGTGAAGGTCAACGCGGTCGTGGTGCGCGGGCTGAACGATATGGACGTGGTTCCCTTAGCGCGACGGGCACGGGCCGAAGGGTGGGAGATGCGGTTCATCGAGTATATGCCGATTGGGGCCGAGCCGTGGGAACGAGGAAAAGTGGTATTTGCGCACGAGATACTCGATGCGATTGAATCGGAAGTCGGCCCTCTGCGTCCAGTGGAAGGTTACGATCCGCACAGTCCAGCGATGGAGTTCGAATACGAGGCCGACGGTGGACGAGTGGGAATCATCGCGTCCGTGTCGCGCCCCTTTTGCCGGTCGTGCAACCGAGTGCGATTAACGTGCGACGGGAAACTACGGGCGTGCTTGTTCGCGCTCGAAGAGACAGACGTAAAATCAGAGTTACGTGGGGCTGATGACCCTAGAGCGTTGGCTGACGCCGTGCGAAGGTGTGTGCTGGGCAAGTGGGAAGGACACGAGATCAATACATCGCGATTTCTCAAACCATTGCGAACGATGCATGCCATCGGAGGGTAACGATGAACAAGATGATCAGCCGACGCGATTTGGAGAGCGGCAGATCATAACCATCGGGATACCAAAACGTCAACCAGGCGAGCAGGGCGTGTCAACGCCCCGATAGGGCGACCGCTCGACAAATATTCATAAGGTATCATGGTAAAGCTAGAGGCGCAAGGATGTCATCGTTACGAGCCTGGTGGGCGTTGGTGTTGCTATCATTGGCTCGGCAGGCCCATGCACGACAAATGGTGTGGATCGCCCTAGCCTTGCTTGGGATTTCCGTGGCGGGTGTTGCTTATCTTCACGCTCTTGGCCGGTGGGGTGTTTCACACTGGAAGATTCCGCGAGGCAGTGAGGTGACGTTTCCTGTCTTCATCGATCGCGCGGACTTTGCCTTTGCGCTGGCAATTCGCGATCCGCAAGCACGAGCGTTCGAGTCCGCAGTTTGGGGCTCGTTACGGACACTAACTCACGCCGATGTCCGCACGACCGAAGGCTACCCCTTCCCCGGCGTGGGCGTACATATTTTCTCACGTAACGTGGTGTTTCTGGTCTATCTGACCTTTCTGTTACCCTTGTGGAGCCTTAGCTTCGCGACCGAATCTATCGGCGGCGAACGCGAAAACCGCTCCCTCATTTGGTTACTTACGCGACCACTGCCGCGCTGGTCGGTTTACCTCGCTCGGTTCGTGGCATTGTTACCTTGGGCTTTGGGACTGAACGTCGGCGGTTTCGCCTTACTGTGCTATGCCGGTGGACCGGCTGGGCAGTTTGTATTTGCGATGTACTGGCCGGCCGTCCTGTGGGCGAGCCTGACCTTTTCTGCCCTGTTTCTGCTGGTTGGAGCGGTTTTTCGTCGTCCCGCTGTGGTGGCCCTGATCTATTCTTTTTTACTGGAAACGATTCTCGGCAATTTGCCGGGCTATCTGAAACGGTTGAGTGTTTCCTTTTATGCCCGTTGCCTGATGGCGGAACGAGCGTCAGAATATGGGATAGAATCCGAACGAGCCGGGGTTTATCTGCCGGTAGATGGAACAACCGCACTGGTCGTGTTGATTGGGTCAGCCGTGGTACTGGTGATTGCCGGTGCTGGCTGGTTTTCGCGGGCAGAGTATCACGAAGGGGACTGAGCGATGAGCCAGCCACCGGAATCTCTAGACAATAACGAATCCGTAGCTCCTCTGCACGGGTTCCATGGCGATCGAGCGGCTCGCAGTCGCCCGACAGCACCCAGTGGGTTAACCGTGGCTGTGAGTCGCGAATCCGGGGCTCGGGGAGGCACCATTGCGCGACTGGTAAGCAAACGTCTGGGCTGGCCGGTATACGATCAGGAACACCTAGAAATCCTTTCGGGCGATCCCGTCGCACAGGCTAATCTAATGGACGACTTTTCGCCTGCCTGTGTGAGCTGGTTCGAGGCACGGATGGTCTATCTGTCCCGCTCCTTGTCTCTGAGCGAAAACGACCCGTACTATCGTCTGGTGCGCCTTGTGGTGGCCCTGGGAGCACGCGGCGAAGCGGTGATCCTCGGTCGTGGAGCCGGACATCTCTTGCCCAGCACGACCACTCTGCATGTGCGAGTGATCGCGCCGCTGGCCGAGCGAGTTGCTTATCTGGGGCAATATTTGCGGCTGCCGGTGGCGGAGGCAGAGCAAAAATTACATAGTCGAGATGCACAACGAGTAGCGTTCCACCGCGATCTGTTGAAAGGAACGCCGAGTGATATTCATCAGTATGACATGATTCTCAACACGGGCCATTTGGGAGAAGAAACCTGCGCGGAAGCCGTGGTTCGAGTGGCTCAAGTTCGCTGGCAACAGATTCTCGATCGGTGAACTTTTAAGGGAATGCCTCCGTTTTCAGCCGGATCCCCCCCATAGAAAAGGGCGGCGTCGCTTCCAGGCTTGGTAACGAACGCAACCAACCGAAAGGATTACCGCTCTCGGTTCGGCCCCAACGACGACGAGTTTGGGCGAATCCATCACCACCGGGAAACCCACTAGGCAGCATGACCTTGAGCCGCTGACCGTCTCGCAAAACCTGTGCGACACGGGAAGGTCGGCCAACATCTTCACGAAGTTTCATATCATGCAACTGCATTGTATGTAATACACTCTGACCCGCATAATGCGTTATCACATCGCCGGTTTTCAGGTCGATGGCCGGTCCTTCCCCTGACACGCGCTCGACCACCACTCGCGTCATCAGGGGTTGGCCAGTAGGATCGAAAAATTTCGACTCGGTCAAATTACCTCGTAGATCGTAATAAAATCGAGCCTCGGCGTATCCCGATGGACCAGCCATTGGGCGGTCATCGGGGTCATAATAAGTCTCGGTTGTCCGGTTGCCTTGGCGGTCATAGGCGAAGCGATAACGGCTAATTCCCGCTGGGCCTGGCATTCTTCCTTCAGGACCAAACAAGGTGTAACCTAAAGGACGACCATCCTCATCATGTTGCGCGGTCAAACGGCATACGCCAATCCCAGACGCCAAACGTCCATCAGGGCCAAATAAAGCCGCCTCGCTAAGGTTACCGTGTTCGTCGTACGACAACACCAATCGGCCACGCA
>RGDT01000177.1 GCA_009918525.1 Planctomycetia bacterium | reverse complement strand
GAAATGGGGGTGACGGATTTTGTGCCGATTTTCGCGGCTCTGAAACAAATCGACTACAAAGGCTGGGTATCGGTCGAAGTTTTTGATTACACCCCGGACCCACAGACTATCGCTTCCAAAAGTTTGGAAAACATGCGACGCTGTGCCGGGTGACGGCTGACAATCTGGGCCGAAAACGTGAGTGACGGCTGACAAGGTTTTGGAGGGCGTACCATGTTTCTGGCCGTGCTATTGTTTGCTGCGGATTTCTCGTTGGAGACCCAGAAAGATGTTGCGGCCCCCGACGAAGTAGCCCCGGCTATTGTTCGTCTGCTGGAGCGGCGATGTCTGCGACTGAAGGACGGCAAAGGAAATACGTTGGCCGAGGTTTGGTTGCGAGCGTCGGTTACGGTCGAAGCGACGGACGAACAGATTTCCAATGGCCTAACCTATGCCGAAGTCCCTGCCACGACCTTACTCGGTGTGATACGACTGCCGGACAGTCTGATTGATTACCGCAAGCAGAAAGTGCCCGCAGGCGTCTATACTCTCCGTTTGGCGATTCAGCCGCCCACAGGCGACCATATGGGAACGGCTCCTCATGCCGAGTTCGCGATTTTGTGCTCAGCATCGGAAGACCGCAAAGCGGAACGGATGGAAGCGAAAACACTCATCGAGACGAGCACTAAAATTAATTCGGATCACCCCAGTGTTATGGTGCTGTTCCCCGGCCACAAAGATGCGACGCCCGACCCGAAGTTAGTGGACAAAGGAAAAGGGCATCAAGTGCTGTTCGCACAGATGACGGCAGCATCGGCCAAGGGCAAAAAGGCAATATTACCTGTGGGTTTCACGCTCGTCGGTGTCTCGGCCGCGCGCTGAGGTGAAACCTCGGCACAATCCGTGAAAGAATTTGTCAAGATGGGTGAAAAGGTGTGCAGAACCGCACTTCAAGAAATCCCCTTTTTCCAGTCATAAAATGTCCCGTTCGGGTAATACCGAGTAGGCGAACGGGAAATGCAATCGCGTCGATCATCTGAGCTGGATGCGACAGCAACGGCTAAGAAACACCGACGGGTTCGCGAGTGAGGGGGATCGAGATGAGCAATATTACGCGCCGCGAGGTGGTGTCGGGGACAACCTTGACGGTTGTGCTTGGGCTAGTCGTTTGTGCCTTGACGTTTACACTGCTATCGGCACAACCGCCGGAAGGGGAAAAGAAAGAGAAGGAAAAGAAAGGCGACAAGAAAAAAGGAAAAGGCAAAGGAGGGCCATCGGGTCTCATCAAACCCTCAATGGCTGACACAATCAAAGCCAACATATACGCTGACAACTGGTTTATTATGTATATCAACGGCAAGCTGACAGCCGTCGATTCAATCGATTTCATTCCTCATAATGTGATGTCGATCGATATTTTGCCCGAATACCCCATGACAATCGCAGTGATGGCGAAAGACAATGCCGATCCGAAGACGGGATTGGAGTATGGAGATCACATAGGTGATGGCGGTTTCATTCTCAAGTTTGGGGATGGAACAGTAACAAGCGCGAAATGGAAAGCAAAAAGCTTCTTCACGGGGCCGCTCGGAAGCGATGTGAAGAATCCAAAAGTCAAACACGAACCAATTCCGGATAACTGGTGGGCGGTTGATTTCGACGATAGCAAGTGGGGCTATGCCACGGAATATACCGAAGAACGTGTGAACCCAAAAGAACCGTTCTATAAGGCCGATTTCAAGGACGCGAAATGGATCTGGACCAGCGATCTCGATTTAGACAATACGGTAATATTCCGCTATCGAGTGGATAAACCAGGTTGGAAGCCCCGGTGGAACACCAAGCCTAATTTGGACATTTCCGGAGCGCTGCCTTGGAGGGCTGGTAAATGAATCGCATTTTATTGGTAGTGTTGATATTTGCCTCCTGTGTCTTGATGCCCAGCACGATCGCGGCCCACGATGGTGACCATCCACCCGATATGCGGGTTTGGAAAGACGCCGATGGTTTGTTTGAAATCGAAGCCTCGTTTGTTGTCGCAAAGGATGGCAGCGTTCAACTGCTCAAGCACGATGGCACATTGGTCTGGGTGCCGATGGAAAAGTTGAGCAAACAGGATCAAACTTGGATACAACGAAGGCTGGACGCCATTCGCAGGATCAATGGCCAGTCGCCGATGAAATCCCCGACGTATTCTCAAGAAGATCCAGATGATACCAACAGCGATCGCGCCGACCCTATTTTTCTGATAACTGGGTTGGTGATAGTTGTCTGTGGATGTCTTGTGATTCGATTGTTAGCACGTACCAAAAATACAAGGATGGCAAGTGTAATAGTAGTGATTAGTATTGCTGGACTAATCGCCATTGCGAAGGAAGAGAAGCCAGCACCGAATATTCAAAAACACTTTGAACCGTTCAAAGATAAAATCAAATATCGATTCGATGATAACTATTTCTACATCGAGTCGAACGGAATGCCCGACCATCCGATGATGATTGGTATCACGGCCTGGCAACAACAAGTCCCGATTCCGCAACCGTACACCGGGCGCAACGCATGGCAAATTCCGCTTCATCCCAAAATGGCCGACAAACCCGTTTCGGCCAAAGAGCAGCTCTTTCGTGGAGCGATCGCTGTTGCTGTGAACGGGGTGCCGATCTTCAATCCGATCAAGAACGACGGTAGAACCGATACCTACTTGGCCGGTGAACTCGACGAGTACGGTGGTCATTGTGGTCGGGCGGACGATTATCATTATCATATTGGTCCAGTACATCTGGAAAAAATCGTTGGGAAAGGTAACCCTATCGGTTATGCACTCGATGGCTACCCACTTTACGGCTATTATGACGCTGACGGCAAAATGCCCAAGGATCTGGATGCATATAATGGCCGAATGGAAAAAGATGGTTACCGTTACTATTCGACAAAAAAGTATCCATACATCAACGGTGGGATGCGTGGTGTTGTCACGGTTCGCGACGATCAAATTGATCCTCAACCTCGTGCTACGTCACCGCGTGCGGCTATGCCACCGTTACGCGGAGCGAAGATCACAGATTTTATCCGCGATGATAATAAAAAAGCAGTGACAGTCAAATACGATCTCAAAGGGAAAACCCATTCCGTCAAATATACGGCCAATATGGACGGAAGTTACACGTTCATATTCACGGATGGGACCGGTAAAGAAACGACGGAGACCTATCGCGTTCGTCCAGATGGCAAACGCCCTCCACCGAAAAAAGACGACCGCCCCAAGAAGGGTGGACCGAAAGATGGTCGCCCGAAAAAGGATGGACCGCCACCCAAAAAAGAAGAACTGCCGGGGGTTAAGGCTGCGGGTGCGTTCAAGCTATCAAGTTCGGCTTTTGAACCGGGCGGGAAATATCCCGTCGAGTATACCGGCGATGGAGCTGGTGTATCGCCACCGCTGCAATGGACAGGGGCACCGACAGGGACCAAATATTACGCCTTGCAACTTTGGCATAAGCCCAAAGCCGATGGAGATGAAATAAAATCATATTGGGTCATTACCAACATTCCGGCAAACGTGACCAGCCTCGAAAAGAACACACGAGGTGTCGGAAAAGATGGATATAACGACAAAAAACGCACAGGCTACGATCCGATGAATTCTAAAGGGCCTGGCGTTAAGTTATATCACATTACCATGTATGCACTGTCGGAGGAGCCGAAATTTTCCTCGGATCGTGTAACGCGGGCCGATTTGCTCAAAGCCATCAAAGATATCACGCTTGCCGAAACGACATTAAGCTATACGTACGAGCGTAAATCGAATTAATAGAGCATCCATAGAAACCTATTGTGAGAGTCAAATGCGTTACTTAACTGTTGCTCTGGTGTTAGCTCTACCCCATTTCGGGTACGGCGCGACCCGTCCCAATATTGTTTTTATGCTCGCGGACGATCAAGGTTGGAGTGGGTTATCGGTCGCTATGCACCCGGATATTCCTGGTTCCAAAGGCGATATTTATCACACTCCAAATCTCGAAAAATTTGCTGCTCAGGCCATGCGTTTTTCGGCAGCTTACGCGCCCGCTCCGGTTTGTTCGCCGACGCGCATCAGTTTGCAAACCGGTAAAAGCCCAGCCCAATTACGTTGGACCAAGGCGGCTCCATCTGTCCAAGGGCAAAAGCTGATTGAACCAACACTCATCAAACAGATTGCCGATCGTGAAATCACGATTGGCGAAATCCTCCGCGATGCAGGCTATGCCACCGCCCATTACGGCAAATGGCATATCAGCGGCGGCGGTCCCAGTCGCCATGGCTACGACGAGCACGATGGCGACACGGGAAATGAACAGGCTTTCAAATTTACCGATCCCAATCCCGTGGATATTTTTGGAATGGCCAATCGTACCGCCGCATTCATGGCCAAAAACAAGAAAGCCGGCAAACCATTTTATATTCAGCTATCGTGGAATGCACTACACGCTGCCGGTAATGCGAACAAGGCAACCATGGCCAAATATGCCAAACTCGGCAACGATAAACGCTCGCAAGTGGCGGCTATCACAGAAGACCTGGACTCGGGCGTGGGTGCTGTTTTGAAATCAATCCAAGAACTGGGATTGGCGGAGAACACCTATGTCATTTACACATCAGACAATGGCGCAGGCGGAGGCGGAGGCGGCCGAAGGTCGCTCAATGGTGGTAAAGGCGACGTTTATGAAGGAGGTATTCGGGTTCCTCTTTTGATTCGCGGCCCAGGAATCAAGCCAAATTCGTGGTGTCATACTCGCGTGGTGGGTTACGACTTTTATCCAACCTTCTGCGAATGGGCAGGCGTTCCGTCAAACAAACTTCCCAAAAATATCGAGGGTGGTTCGCTTACCTCACTGGTTGCCAATTCCGGTAAAGGTACGGTCAAGCGACCTCGCGAGGAATTGGTCTTCCATTTTCCGCACTATCAAGGCAACTCTCCTCACTCGGCCATCATCATTGGCGATATGAAATTAATCAAGTTTTACGAAAATAATAAACTAGAATTATTTGACCTCGCGAAAGATATTCGAGAACAAACCGATCTGTCAAAAAAAATGCCCCAAGAAACGTCTCGTCTACATCAGCGTCTCACCGACTATCTCACGGCCGTGAACGCACAACTACCCACCACTAACAACAAATACGATCCCAAAAATGTCCCACCTCCCAAAAAGGGCGGCAAGGGTGGGAAAAACGGCAAGGGTGACAAAACAAGTGATGAAGAATAGATAAATGATAGATAAGAGCGATCTTGATTGTTTGCGAATGCAGAACTCCAAGATCGCTCGTGTCCTTTTAGGCGATGAGACCCGAAATGATTTTGCCGTGTACGTCCGTTAGCCGGAAATCGCGGCCGGCGTAACGATAGGTCAACCGCTCGTGGTCGAAGCCGAGTAGATGCAATATTGTCGCGTGCAAATCGTGAACGTGTACCTGATCCTCGACCGCTTGGAAGCCGAATTCGTCTGTCCCTCCATGAATATGGCCGCCCTTTACACCTCCACCGGCCAACCACATACTGAAGCCCCAATGGTTGTGATCGCGGCCGTTGATTTTGCCCGCATTGGCTCCAGCGGTCGGAAGTTCGACAGTCGGTGTTCGGCCAAATTCACCGCCCCAGATGACTAGCGTATCATCCAACATTCCGCGTTGTTTGAGGTCGCTTAGCAAAGCCGCAATGCCCTGGTCGCATTCTTTGGCCAAGCGACGGTGATTGACTTCGAGATCGTCGTGATTGTCCCACGGTTGACCTTGGCCGTGCCATAATTGAATAAATCGTACGCCCTTTTCGAGCAATCGCCGGGCGATGAGACACTGCCGCGCCTGAACACCGGGTCCGTACATCTCACGAATGCGAAGCGGCTCACGCGATATATCAAAAGCGTCTGAGGCATCCAGTTGCATTCGATAGGCCAGTTCAAATGACTGAATCCGGGCTTCCAACGCGGCATCTTTCTCGCGACGAGCCTGGTGCCGTTCGTTGAGCGCTTTGAGGAGATCGAGTTGCCGACGCTGATCTTTTAATCCCAAGGTATTGTTACGAATGTGTTCGATTAATTTTTCCAAATCTGTATGTCGCGTATCGATGTAGGTTCCTTGATAAACGCCCGGAAGAAAAGCTGATTGCCAATTTTGTGTTTCTTGGATGGGATAGCCGCCGGGACACATGGCGATGAATCCGGGCAGGTTTTTGCACTCGCTACCCAACCCATATGTCACCCACGAACCCATGCTCGGACGAGGCAAACGAGCTTCGCCGCAGTTCATGAGCATGAGCGATGGCTCGTGATTGGGCACGTCGGCGTGCATGGAACGAATGACGCACAGTTCGTCTGCATGTTTGGCTAAATAGGGGAAAATGTCGGAGATCGGCAGTCCGCTTTTGCCGTGCCGCCCGAATGTATAGGGGCTACGCCATGCCGCTCCTGTTTTGCGCTCCGTACGCAAATTTTTGGGAATCGGCTTGCCGTGATATTTTTCAAGTGCGGGTTTGGGGTCGAACGTGTCAACGTGGCTCGGTCCCCCGTTCATGAACAAATGCACGACACGCTTCGCCTTGGGGGCATAATGTGGCGCACGCGGCGCGAGAGGGTCAACCGAACGATCGTCGGCCAGCAGACCAGGTAACGCCAGACCAGCCAGGCCCATTCCAGAGCAAGCGAGAATATCGCGGCGGGTGTACATGGTTCAGTTTCCCGAATCAATAGGGTTGATGTTGTGATCGATTATTGCAATCATTGTTGATTTTTTTAGTCCACAAACGCGAATTCGTTTCCCAGCAACAATACCTGCGCGTATTGTTCCCATCCTGACAATCCTCCAGCACCGCCCTCCCGCACAAAGGCCAACGCTAACGCACGCTCCTGAGGATCTGCCTTGCGGCCATAGGCTAGTTCGTGCATCCGGTCGATGCGTGACTCGTCGCTTAGATTCACCAGATCGGCACGTGACGCGAACGCCCGAGCTTGCTGCACCGCGAACGGGCTGTTCATCAAGAACAACGCCTGTTGTGGCACCGTCGTCGCGTGTCGCTGAGGCGTCGTCGCATCGGGACTAGCTAGATCGAACGTGCGGAACACCCCCGGTAGATTCTGACGCTCGATGAACGCATAAACGCTACGCCGTGGCGGAAACGGCGTGGTCGTGATTTCCACTGCCGGGCCGGTCATGTGACGATCCAGCAAACCGCTCACCGCCAGCAACGCATCGCGCAGTGGCTCGAACTCCAGACGCCGACGATTGAATTTCCACAACAATCGGTTTTCTGGATCGAGTTTCAGCCCTGTCTCGACATCGCTACGCTGCCGATAGGCGGCCGACGTGACGATCACTTGATGCAACCGCTTCAAACTCCAGCCGCTATCGATCAGATCGCGAGCTAACCAATCGAGTAACTCCGGATGGGTCGGCTTTTCCCCGCGAACCCCAAAATCACCTGGCGTGCGGACGAGGCCTTGGCCGAAGTGCAACATCCAGACGCGGTTGACGATGACACGCGGTGTAAGCGGGTTGTCGGGCGAGACAATCGCCTCGGCCAATTCGAGTCGGCCCGATCCCTTGGTGAACGGCCTGCGCGTTTCACCGGCTACCACTTCCAGAAACTGACGAGGCACCGGCACACCAGGATTACCGGGATTGCCGCGTACAAAGACACGAGGATTGGTGGGAGCAGGAGCATCGACCAGCACCATCGCCCGTGGCGGTGCGCCGGGGCCGGTCGCTTTCCATAGGTCCACTTTCTTGCGAATGGCCCGATAGCGGTCGCGTTGAGCGCGGTCGAAAAACGGCTCTAGGTCGGCCGGTAAATCCAGCGGCTCGCCGGGATGGGCCAGACCTTTCGGCCCGATAATCTCTGAAACCCGTTTCGCTGCGTCCGGTCCGTCTAATGCCGCGAGTAGCTGACGATGTGTGCCGGCCTTGCGTGCGCCGTTGAGCCATGCTCGCCATCGCTCGGCCATCGCCCGGTTCAGGTCGGCCGTTTTTCCCGCGTGGACGGCCACGAGATATTCCCCAGCCTTGCGACGATAGGACTCGATCAACACGGCTCGTTGTGACGCGACATAGGCATCAACGGCCGCTTGTCGCTTGGCTAACTCGGACTCGAACGGTTGAACCTCTGTGGAAAGACCGGCGGCATCGATACGGGGAAGATCGCCGGGTTCCACCGATGACGCGAAAACGCCGTAGAGCGAGTAATAATCGCGGGCCGGTATGGCGTCGAATTTATGGTCGTGACAGCGGGAACAACCAACGGTCAGCCCCATCAGCCCACGAGTTACGACGTCGATTCGGTCGTCAATGATGTCGTGGATATTGTTCAGGAACCGCCGCCCCAGTGTCAGAAACCCCATCGCGGCCAATGGTCGCTTGTCTGCTCCGAGTGGGAGTTGATCGGCGGCGAGTTGTTCAGTGACGAAGCGATCATAGGGCAGATCGTCGTTGAGGGCGCGAATGACGTAATCGCGGTAGGTATACGAATAGGGGAATCGTCGCTCAT
>RGDT01000176.1 GCA_009918525.1 Planctomycetia bacterium | reverse complement strand
AGAATATGATATCAATCGTCCCGAAGACCTGACGCGCTTGCTGATCAGCATGACCCGGAACAAACTGGTGGACGCCACGCGACGACAACGGGCACAACGACGCGATCATCGGCGTGCGGTAAGTCTCGATGCGCTCGATGTCGCATCTCGAATTGCCGACCCTACGGAATCGGTCGAAAACAATGAACTGCTAGCCGCTTTTCGCCAGCGACTGACGCAGGAAGAACGCCAACTCGCTGAATTTCGCGCCGCTGGACGCGAGTGGCTGGAAATTGCCGAACTCCTGGGAGGAACTCCCGACGCACGTCGTAAGCAATTAACACGAGCCATCAGCCGCGTATCACGCGAATTGGGTCTGGATGAGTCGGAGTCGTCATGATGGATGAGGTGTGGGGAAAGGGGGGCTGCCCTTCTCCCCCTAAAATCGGGGACGAAACGCCCGAGCAACTACTCGGACGCTTGTGGAATGATGGTCAGTGCCCCGATTTAGATGGTTTCCTCGCTACTCAGGGGCCCCTTACCCCAACACAGTTAGCCGCTCTTAGCTGCGTCGATCAGTACGAACGCTGGCTACGCGGCGAACGTCCACTGGCCGAAGACTATCTCAGCAAGTTACCGATCGGGCCGGAATGGGATGAAGCGGTTTGCGATATTGTTTACAGTGAATACATTTTACGCGAACAACTCGGTGAGCAACCTTCCCGAGACGACTTTCTCCGCCGATTTCCTCGATGCGCCGCTCGGCTCGCCCGTCAATGGGACCTACACGACGCTTTTGCCGTTCCCGACTCAGGGTTCGATTCGTCCCCCGATGTGAAATGGCCTGCCATACCAGGTTACGAAATCAAGGAGGAGATCGGACGTGGAGGCATGGGAGTAGTGTATCGAGCACGACAACGCAGCCTCGACCGTGAAGTGGCCCTCAAAGTGTTGACCATTCGCGAGGATGATCAGCCCATCAACGAATCACTGAACCGAGAGGGCCGATTCACTGCACGACTGATGCACCCGCGGATTGTCCAAATTTTCGACGCCGGCCAGACTGGTTCCTGTTCCTACTTCGCGATGGAATTGGCTCAGGGTATCGACTTGCAACGTCTTGTGGCCCGCGATGGTCCGCTGTCCGTTAGCGATGCCCTATCCGTCCTACGTCAAGCAGCCGAAGCATTGGGCCACGCCCACGCCGCCGGATTGATCCACCGCGACATCAAGCCGAGTAATATCATGATCGGCCCCGACGGCCTGAAGTTGCTCGACTTGGGGCTGGCCCATCTTATGCTGGAACGGCCGATGAGTGGGTATGAAGACTCTTCGAGCACTCAGGGGGCGGAAGGTGACTTTGCCTCACCCCGCTGGCCCCGGACCTTCGTTGGCACGCCGGATTATGTCGCACCGGAGCAGATTCGCGATTCGCTTCGGGCCGACTTTCGCAGTGATCTTTATTCGCTTGGTTGTACTCTGTTCTTCGCTCTGACCGGCAAACCGCCGTTTGACAAGGAAACGCCATTCGGGAAATTGAAGTGCCATCTCGGTGGACCGTTCCCCTCGCCGTTGACACTTCGGCCTGATCTGCCCTTGGGATTGGTGGAAGTACTCGCTCGACTGACAGCGACTTCTCCCGAAGAACGCTATGCTTCCAGTGAAGAACTGCTGAGTAGGCTCGCCTCGCTTGACCGTCCAAAGGCTCCGGCAGTACGGGTCGTGTTGTTACATCGCTTTTCGGCGGGGTCTGACTGGATCAAAGGTTTGGCATTTCTTCACGACGGTCGCACGCTAGCGACGGTCGGCCTTGATGGACGACTGCGATTATGGAATAGTTTCGATGCCCGAATGATGTGGGAAACGGTTCTACCGACTTCTCTGTTCTGTGTGACCGTAGATCCCAGGGGAAATTGGCTGGCCGTCGGCGGTGAGGATGGTTCCGTTTGGCTAGTCGATGCAACTATGCCTTCTAATCCGCCGACCCGTCTAATCACTCGGCCCGCAACCCAGCCGGAAGCGTTAGCAACGGCACACACACATTCGCACACGCCGTCGCTGACGCTTCCGGCTTTGCCGTCCCCCAGAACCGATAACATTAACGCTTTGGGATTCCTCCACGGAGGGGAAAAGTTACTCGCAGCGTGTCATGATGGAATGCTTCGTCTGTATGAAACGACCAGACTCACCGAAATATGCCGCTGGCGTGCACATCTGGGTGCTGTTTGGAGTCTTGATGTCCTGCCCGACGGGCATCAGGCGATAACGGTGGGGCAGGATCGGCGTATAAAACGGTGGAACCTAGAGGGCCTTGGAACCGACCCAGAAGCTATGGCTTCCGGCGTGGACGAGTGGCCAGATCTCAACGCAGTCCCGCTGTCTGTGGCTGTATCTCCTGATGGCCGTCGTTTGTTGGTTGGTTTAGCGGATGGATCGGTTGGTGTGTGGAATTTAGCCGATAGGCGGCTGATGGAGATGCAACCAGCCCATCGTTGGAAAGTCACTGCTGTTGCCTGGTCGCCGGACTCCTTGCGGTATCTGAGCGTCGGTCGCGACCGAGCGGTTCGAGTGGGACAACCAGGAACGCCGTCGGGCCTTTTTGAGCAAATCGAACACACGAATTGGGCGACGTGTGCAGCCTGGTGCAACAGGCAGTCGATCATCGCGACAGGCAGCGCTGATCGGACCGTTTGTATCTGGCGGGTGCAACCGTAGCCCGCTGAAGAAGAACAAGTCGCAAAGGTGAAGATACCCCTGACGCTTTAACAGAACCTGAAGCGTAAGTGACGGCGATAGGATCGTTGACGTCACTGAGGTTTCAGGCTCGGAACGTCGTCTCCGAACTGAGGTTTCAGGCTCGGAACGTCGTCTCCGACTGTGTTTTTTTTGGTGGCCAAGTGTCTATTGATTATGTTAGGACAGACGCGAGTTTCCCCTTTGAGATGTCACTGACTTCCTGGTGCAACGAACGCCCATGAGCATCCATGGTGACGACGGCCGGGAAATCCTCGACCTCCATTTGCCAGACCGCTTCGGGACTGCCGAACTGTTCGAGAAACACTGCCGGAACACGTTTGATGCAGCGGGCATAAATCTGAGCCGCGCCTCCGATGCCGTGCAGGTAGACGCAGCCGAATTTGCGACACGCTTCGAGTGTCTTGGCTCCCATACCACCTTTACCAATCACCGCCTTGACGCCGAAACGCTCGATGACGCCGGCCTGATACGGTTCCTCGCGGATACTGGTTGTCGGCCCAGCCGCCACCACTCGGTAGCCGGTGGGTTCTTTGAGGACAACCGGACCACAGTGATAGATCACACCGCCCTGAATTTGAGGCAAGTCGCCGCCTCGATCTAGGTATTTATGTACCTCGTCTCGGCCTGTGAAGACCGTACCGCTCAACAAGACCATATCGCCGGCTTTCAAGCCGCGTACATCGGCCTCGTTCAAAGGCGTCTTGAGGCGAATGGCCGTTTTTTCACCGGTGCCCAGTAGCAAGCGGTCGCCCCCAGCCTGAGAGTAATCGCGGTCAAATTCAGCGGGAGCGTGATACAACCATTCGCGGATGTCGCCTTCGGTACTAAGCACCACGCCACGGCGACGAAACGCCCAGCACATGTACGCGACGCTGACAAAGAACGATGCAGGGAGACGATTTCGAGCGGCGATCTTGCACCCGCCGATGGTCAAGTGCCCCCCGAAGCCCATAGGGCCGATTTCCAAGCGATTGGCTTCGTCGAGAATACGAGCTTCCAGCGCGGCTAGTTGCGGATCGGGGTTTGTATCGTCCACCGCACGCAGGAGCTGTTCCTTGGCCGCCGCGTAGCCTCCAGCGCGATCGCTACCGATACACACGCCCAGGAAGCCCGGCCCGCAACCTTTACCCTGTGCTTGCCAAACAGCGTCGAGGATACAGCCACGCACGCCTTCCAGATCGCGATCGAGCTTTTTGCCGTTGAGCGTAATCGGCAAAGAGTATTGGGAGGACATATTTTCACAGCCGCCGCCCTTGAGAATCAGGCGAATATCGACCGTATCGCTACGGTGCTGGTGGAAATGGAAGACGGGTGAACCAGGGCCAAGGTTATTGCCGGTGTTCCGGCCGGTGACGCTATCCACGGAGTTCTGGCGGAGATAGCCTTTGGTGGTGGCGTCAGCGACGGCTGTTTCGCAGAGGTGTTCCAGTTCGATCTGGTCGAACCCCACCGGGGTAGTGATGGTGAAAGAAATAGTACCCGTGTCTTGACAAATGGGAGCCGAATAACGTTTGGCCAAGGCGATGTTTTGAGCCACGAGCGACAAGGCAAGGTCGGCTTTGGACCCCGCTTGCTCCAGGGCACGGCGAGTTTCAATGACTTCGTTCACGTCCGGCGGCAAGAAAGCGGATGTCCGGCGGATCAGTTCGAGGACGGCAGCGTGAAAGCGTTGAGTGTTCATGATTGTATTTTAGGGGATATTTGGAGTGGTCGCCAACACGAGTTGACCCTTGCGAATTCCTTTCAGTCCGCGCAGCTCGGCCGCTGCCTCGCGAATACGGTCAGCCTGTCCACGTAAGATTAAGACTTCCAAACACAAGTGATGATCCAAATGTACGTGCGTGGTCGAAACAATTAATGTTCCGTGGCGATGTTGCAACTCCAGCAATTTTTCTGGTAGTCCGCTTCGGTGATGGTCATAGACCAGGGTGAGCGTACCAGCCGCATCCTCTGCGGGACCGGAGACCGCCTCGTCTGTTAATGCTTCACGGAGTAGTTGACGAATCGCCTCGCTACGGGTAGCGAATTTACCTTCGGAGCAGTAGTGGTCAAATCGCTCTAAAAGGTCGGCTTCCAATGATACCGAGAAACGAGCCAGTTCCGACACGTCACAATCCTCTTCATGATTCTTTCAAATAAGAGCATATATGAACGTCCCCAATCCCGGTAGACCCAGGCGAACGGGGTGTGTCAACGCCCCGTTACGAATATAAAGTTCATCACACGGCACATCTTCTCTTCGGGCTTCTCCCTGATGCCGTTTCTGACGTATAATCGCAATCTGATGTGCCGGAGGCGATGAAGTGCCGGAACTGCCCGAAGTCGAAACGGTCGTTCGTGATCTGCGCCCTCTGCTGGTCGGCCGGACGATTCATTCCGTCCAGCGGATCAGTCGTGTCGCCCTGCGCCGACCGTGGAATACGGCATGGGATGTCCGTGTGATTGGGCAACGAGTCGAAGCGGTGCGTCGTCGCGGGAAATGGATTGTTGTCGAACTACACGACGGCGGGCGTTTGCTCGTTCATTTAGGCATGACCGGTCAATTTGTTGTTCTTTCCGCCGACCAATTTCGCGAATCGCACACCCACCTCCTCTTCTCTCTCGACAACGGATGCGAATTGCGCTACCGAGATATTCGTCGCTTCGGTAGTGTGCAATGGCTGCCCGACGCAGACCGTGTGTCCGCGTTTTTCATCGAGCAAGGACTTGGCCCAGAGCCGTTCGGCGTCGAGCCGAAGTGGTGGCGAGAGCGGCTAGCTGGCACTTCACGAAATCTGAAAGCGACACTGCTTGACCAAACGCTCGTCGCTGGAATCGGAAACATTTACGCGGACGAGGCATTATTTCGGGCCAAGTTGCATCCGGCGAGAAGGGCCGATTCACTCACCCGAACCGAAGCCGATCGCCTACGTCGGGCCGTCGAGGAAGTATTGACACGGGCCATCGATGCCCGTGGCAGTACCATCCGCGACTATGTAGGCGGCTCGGGGTTGGCGGGCGGCTACCAAGACGAATTCGCGGTCTACGGGCGTGACGGACAGCCCTGCCCTCGCTGTGGGACCACAATCGTCGCCCTACGCCTAGCCGGGCGTTCGTCCCATTTCTGCCCAGCCTGCCAGCCGCGCACGCTTAGAGGGGACCGTGGGGGAGAGGGGAAGCCCCCTTGTGCCCCCAGAATCGCAGATACGGGGGAAGACTAGATGTCCTACCGCGCATTTAAGCAATTGCTCGGCGAAACTAGCCTGGAGCGAAAGTGTCATTTACTGTTCGGTGCCTTCAGCATCCTGCTCATCACCGCTAGTTTTTATCTGTATGCCCGACAGACCGAATATCTGGCTTATGAACAGATTAACGTGGCCTGTCGCCTTCTGGTTGTGCAGATTGTCGATCAACAACTTTCCACCGGTTGTCGCCCCGTGGTTGACGGCAAACCGACGGCACGGGCCGGGGACGACGCCGGTCGCGTTGCTCATCACGAGTTCCGCAAAAAATGGGAAGAATCGTGGCCGGAGGCTCTACGAAGTTACGAATTTTCACTGTTGGTGCCTCTACCGGGGCGTCCGGGGCAGGTTCTAGATCAAATCAGTCAAGCCAAGATCAAAGACTTTCAGGCCAATCCTGATAAACAAGAAAGTCATCACTTACAACTATCGCTTGGCAAAAATTTCTATTATGGCGCGGTGCGGGCCAGTGCGTCCTGTTTGAGTTGTCATCAAAAACTGCGTTCCGATGTTGCCATCAATGATCTGTTGGCCGCGATTCGTATCGAGGTGCCGACCGATTCTATCGCCGAAGAATTCCACACGAATCGTGCCGTATTGATCTCCACTGCCATTGTGACTGTGTTGTTGATTATGTTCGGCAGTTACATCATCGTGCGTTATGTGATTGTGAAACCGGTTAAGCATCTTAAAGAGGTAGCGGATGCCATCAGCGCAGGCGAACTGAACGTACGCAGTGAGATCGAAACGGGCGATGAATTCGAGGATCTCAGTCACGCATTCAACCGAATGCTACGCAATCTGGTGGCGATGCAAGAACGGCTGAGAAAGGTGAATAACGACCTGGACCGCAAGGTTGACGAACTGGCCCAGGCCAATCTGGCACTCTACGAATCCAACCGACTCAAAAGCGATTTCATGGCAACCATGAGCCATGAGCTACGCACGCCGCTGACGGCGATTTTGGGTTTTTCGGACGTGCTTTCAAATTCGGCGGGACTTACCGAGAAGCAACAACGCTGGCTGGCGAACATTCGATCCGGGGGCGATCAGTTGATGGGATTGGTCAACAACATCCTCGACCTGGCGAAAATCGAGGCAGGAAAGATGGATCTGGTTCCCGTCACATTCGACGCCGCCGACGTTTGCGAGGGGCTAGTGACCATGTTTCGCCCGCTGGCAGAAAAGAAAAATATCGACCTGCGTGGCCAATATGCCGAAGGGATTCCGCCCGTTCGACAGGATCGCGGGAAAATTCAACAAATTGTGCAAAATTTGCTTTCTAACGCTATCAAATTTACACCCGAAGGCGGCCGCGTTACTCTGCGAGCGGAGGCTGACGCGGCCAATCTCATTTTAACGGTGCAAGATACTGGGGTCGGAATCGCGATAGAGGAGCAAGAGTTGGTCTTCGAGAAATTCAGACAGGCTGGACGAAACCTAATGACACGAGAGCACGGCGGTACCGGGTTGGGATTGTCTATTGTCCGCGAACTGGTACGACTGCTTGGCGGCACCGTCACCCTGCAGAGTGAACTAGGTTGCGGTAGCACCTTCACCGTTCGCTTGCCGTTAGCGTTGAGTGAGGAACCGCGACTGGAGTTCGATCTGGCTCACGAAGGCATCGATCTGTCAAGAGCCAGGCGAATCGATGCCCGTCTCTATCAGAGTTCCACGGACTAATCGGGGCTTCATGGATCGGTATCGTTCGAGAAGATGACCGGTCACACGCTCCTGCAAACGGTTTTGAGGTCATAAAATCGAAGAATGGAATCGCAAGAAACTGCTAACTATCGGGCGGGGCTACTGTTTGGCCTTGCCGCTCATGCCTGTTGGGGATTGATGCCCCTCTATGTGAGTAGGTTACTTTATGTCAAACCGCTGGAGTTCTTGTGCCATCGCATCGTCTGGAGTTGTGTGTTACTGGTTGGGATGCTGTGGTTGACGGGAAAAATGGGCGAAATGGCCCATGCGTTACGGCAACGAACGACGCGACGAATGCTGATTATCAGCACAATTCTGATCGGGATCAACTGGTTTGTGTTCTTGTACGGCATCGCTAGTGGTCAGGCGCTTCAGAACAGCCTGGGATACTACACAAATCCTCTGTTCAACGTCCTGTTAGGCGTTCTTGTGCTTGGTGAACGGTTAAGACCAGGAAAATGGTTCGCCTTGGCTTTGGCGGCCTCCGGACTAATCTATCTTATGACCGCGTTGGGTACGGTGCCGTGGATCGCGTTCGGGGTGGCTAGTTCCTTTGCGATTTATGGATTAGCACGTAAACTTGTTCCTGTGGATGGGTTGGCGGGGCTGAGTGTTGAGACACTGCTTATGACCCCCCTATCGGCGGGATACATAGGCTGGTTGATCGCTCAGGGAGACGCCGCGTTCGGGAATTACGGTAGTGCTTCCGACGCATTGATCATCTTCAGTGGTCCAGCGACGGTCGTACCTCTACTATGCTTCGTACTGGCTGCTCGGCGTTTACCATTAACAACTTTGGGCTTCCTGCAATACATCGGTCCCACGATGCAACTGTTGACCGCGGTGTTCGTGTTCGGAGA
>RGDT01000175.1 GCA_009918525.1 Planctomycetia bacterium | reverse complement strand
TTATCACCCCGACTGAAGCCGTCGGAATAAGGCAATGTCGCATTATTCGCAATTAGCACATCAAAGACGGTCTTACCCACACCTCTTTGAGGATCGCGGACCATCAGGGTGATGCGAGCCGTTCCCGTCGTATTGACAGCAGGGGTGAACTGAATGGTCCGATTCGCTCCAGTACCGCCCAGAATGATGTCGGCATTGGCAATGAGGGTCGGATTGTCCGAGAATGCGCTGACTTGCAAGGTTGTTCCCGATGCCCCACTTTCGACGTCGCCAACAGTGAACGATAGAGAGGTGGGGATACTGTTAACCGGCAATACTTGATTAGGCAACGACGAGATGGTCGGAGTATCATTGACGGCATTAACGGTAACCTGGAACGACGAAAAGAACACTCGTGTTCCATCGGTTGCTCGCAGTGTAATAGTAGTTGAGCCGGAAGCATTCGCCACTGGATTGACGGTAATCGTGCGACTCGCGCCGCTACCACCCAAAACCAATCCCGTGTTTCGGACAACGGTTTGATTGCTCGATGTCGCTGACACGCCAAACGTCAGGCCAGTCAACCCTAGAGTGTTCAGTGTGAACTTTAACGGTCCTGTGCTGGTATCTTCAGAGATAACTTGATTGGATATGGGGGAAATAGCACCGACAGCGAGCTGGAACACCCCTCGACCTTGGACCGAAGCCGAGAGAACATTTTGTGTTTCATCAAGAGAGAGATCCACGACCGGGCCGTTCGGGAGTGTGCCTACACGGGCGAATGTGCTGGTGCTCAATATACGCACATAAACTCCGGAATTGGTCGCGATGTACATTTTGCCGCTGCCTGTGCCGAAATTTGCGCGGTTATCGAAGACGATCGAATTAACCTTTTCACGCGGCAAGTTAAACGAGGCGTTGGTCCAAGTGGTGCCACCGTTAGTCGTCACCCAAACGCGTGCCGTGGTCGTGTCCGATCCACCGAACGTAACGTAGGCAGTAGAGGGATTAGTGCGCGATACCGCTAAGCCACTAACGGGGAGACCGGTCGGTAGACCGTTGGTCTTCAGGACCCAGTCGCTCGCGCCGCTTCCACCCGTAGAGTTCACAAATATTTGTCCCTCGTCCGTTCCGGCGTAGTAGTAGCCGGTGGTCGAACTCGGGGCGATCCCCAACGCCGTGATACGACCCGTGGCCGAGAGAATTGGACTCTTGACGTCCCAAGCGAAACCGCTGGTTCGAGTTTGATAGACGCGATTCGTACCGTACAGAATCTCGTCAAAGTACTGTCCGCCACTCTGAACCTTAATGGGATTCAGAGCAAACGCCGGGAAGTAGGATGCCACGTCACCGCCTTGGAGGAAGTTGGTGACTTGGGTCCATGTTTCTCCATTATCTATCGAGAATTCGGGTAACAAACTGCCACTGTTGTCGTACTTCCAGACGCGATAGAGGGTGGTTGGAGTGTCGTTTGGTACTCCAGGGATTGGCGATGCGGCGCGAATCAGGCCGGCGTTGAAGGTACCGTTCGCAGAACGGGCCAAATCTTGTGAGATGAAGCCCAATGGACCGTTGGTCGCTGATTGACCACTGGCCAACGATGTTGCATAAAGACGACCCGGGGAGGTTGGATCAGAAGCCGACGACGTCACGGCGGTTATTTGGAGATTTCCATTTATCGCCGATAGTTTCATTCCAGCTATATTACCGGAAGAAGAGCGGATTACGCCGTTTCCTCCGCTACTGAAGTCATAACCAAAACCCTGGGCCGTGCCGCTCCAGATTCCACCGTCGGTGCCGATAAGTAAGCGGCCTTGGCCATCGAAACGCAGAGCGGTGATCGTGGGCGGGAGCATACGAGCCGCACCAGCTGAGGTGCTGGATTGTTGTTCGAGGTCATACCAGTAAACCCCTTCATTACCACCATTGGCCCCCTTGTCGCGATCGTTACCGTTGTTGGTAGCGGTGGAGGCATCGTTCATGTTGCTGGTATCGACGCGGATCAAAGCATGTGTCAACGGGTTGGACAAATTAAGTTTACGTGACCCACCGACATAAACCACATTACGGTTTGTCGGATCGACACCCAAGGAAGCGGCGTAGGAAGTCTCAACACCGAGGTTGATATCCTGGAAATTTCGAGCAGCGGTCGGGTCGGTGTCTTGGCGTAGGGAAACGCGGGTGAAGTTGTTCAAATTATTCGATGTTTTATACAAACCATTATATCCACCGAGATTGACATTCGGAGCAACATTATTCCCCGGAGGTGTGCCAATCATAGCGTATACAGTGGCCTCGTCTCCACTCTTGCCGTTTCCGATACCTATTTTGATTGTGCCAACAGTTACACCCGAAGGAAGGGTGCTGTTGGGCACCGTACCGACACCGCCAACTACCTGTGACCACGAAGGTGTGGTCGCTACGGCGTTGGTCGTCAACCACATGCCCGCAGTTGTGCTGGCTGCTCCTGTTAATCCGACGTTTCCGAGTCCGATCAAAACTCGGTTGCGATTGAACGGATCAATAACGATGTCTGTCACAGACGCCAGAGAGGTGCCAGCCGGGACCGTGCCACCAGTGGACAGATTCATAACGCTTGGAGTCAGAATATTAACCCAGCTAGTGCCACCGTTGGTCGTTTTGTAGACCCCTGGTCCATCACGTCCGCCTGAAGCAACGCCAACATAAACGATGTTCGAATTGGTCGGATCCACAACAATTTTGCTAATTCGGGCGTTAGCAAAAGCGATATTGCTATTGGGTACAAGAGTCCATGTCGTGCCGCTGTTCGTCGTTTTGAGTATTCCCGAGCCTGCCAAAGAGTCGGGCTGGAGATCGGCAACGCCTAATCCAGCGTAGACTGTCGCCGGGGTAGACTTCGAGGCGGCAATAGCTCCGATGGAGCCTACCACTCGTACACCACCCGCTACGATAACATTGGTCTGGGCTGTCCAACTGTTTCCACCGTTCGTGGTCTTCCAGATGCCGCCACTCACGGAACCTACATAGTAGCAATTGTTGGCTGGATCGGTCGGATCGATTTCGATAGACGTAATTCTGCCCGTGATGGAACTATAGCCCAAGGTTGAATCACTCAATCGAATCCCGGCGGGACCGATAGCCTGGAAATCATTAGTGTATAGTCCCATATACTCGAAAACGAAGCTATTCGTGGTCGAGTTGCCTGCACGATCAACTGCTCTCACGCCAACGGTGTAGACACCAGGACGAAGGTTGGGGAATGTGAAAGTGAAATTACCCGAAGCGTCCAACGTGGATGTTCGGAATGTGTTGGCTCGATTGAATCCGCTGTTCGTAGGATCGAACTCGACATAGGCGATATTGTTCAATCCCCCATTATCAAGCACTTTTCCCGTGATGGTGGGATCAGTCGTTTGGGGAATGCCCGTGTTAGTTGCAGGAGTGCGCAGTTGCAGTCCGCTGATCGTGGGCCCTACGGTATCGTTGAAGCCGGCAAGCAGGGCAACACTGTCAACGCCCACGATTAACTTGCCACAGTTGTTAGCGGAAGCGATACGAAGACGAACCGTGCTGCCACCAAGACCCAAATCCGCCAAGCTCAATCCACTCAGGTCGAGGACTTGTGTCTGATCGTCCAGGGGAGTTGTACGATACACGGACCGGAGAATGTCAGAAGGATTTACTGTATATAGGTCAGCACCGGGCTTGATCACATCTACACGAACTTGCTGATTTTTGTTAAAGGTAGCATAATTTAGGCTAGGCGTTATTACACTGTCAGTAAAAGGCGCATCGCTGCGAATATACAAACGCAGCGACAAATCGAGTGTTGTGGCATTCAATGGAATCGAAATATCTTGATACAAAATATGAGAACCTTGATAGGTGGAGGCACTGTTCGGATTGGGCTGTCCGGGCAACGTCGGACGCAAGTCAGGCTGGTCGAGCATTGCTTGGAATGAAGCAATTGGTGCGATCACAGAAACACCACTTAATGGGCTTTGGGTGCCTGACTGTGGCCCCCAACCACCGACACTACCGCTAGCTGCACCATTGTCGAGTTTGACTGTCTTCCAACCAGTGAGGTTGCCTGCTTGTCCATTCAGATTAATACGCTCAAAATCGCCGTTCACTACCAGATTCGATTGTGCGAATTTCCCTCCAGTGGTGTAGGTCGTGAGCCGCTTCAGCGGGCTGTCGCCTAATGCAATGTAGCTTGGAGCCAGATTGGTTGTGGGGTCAATATCGCCGGTGTGATAAGGTGTTGCAGATGCAAACTTACCATCATTTTTACCAGACAGGATAAAAACATTGTCAGCAGTGCTACCACCGTTACCGGGTAGAGCAGAAACAACCACATCAGTCTTACCATCGAGGTTTAAATCGCCGACAACCAATCCAGCCAGGGCCGTTCCCGGCAGAACATTCGAGCGAATAGGTTGGCGAAAACCAGTGCCACCTTCATTGAGCAGAACCGAAATCCCCCCAGTGCTCAATCCCGTTGAACCACTTGCAACAACTAGATCCTTGAAACCGTCTCCATTAAAGTCGGCAGCAGCAATTGCAACACCTGCACTGATACCTGCGTCGTACATACCTCCATAGAACAACCCCGTCAGGCCACCGTTGCGGAGCAATAAGACGCTCGCGGGGGTCTCACTGCTAACAACAGCCAAATCAGTATGGCCATCGTTATCGGCATCAAAAGCCACCAAACCTGATGCAGAGAAACCTTTAGCTGCATCGATCTCTACCGCCGATGCGAAGTTGCCAGCCCCAGTCCCAATCAGCAAGCTGACCCCTCGTCTAGACGAGGAAGCAGTACCACCGCTTATATCGTGCGCAACCACTAAGTCCAAGATATCGTCGCCATTGAAGTCGCCACCAGTAACCTGGCTTGGGTTGGCACCTGTTAAAATAGCAGGGCCATTCGTGAACGACGAAGTTGTGAGCGACGGAGTCGAAATGGCATTTCGTAAGATTGCGATACCATCGTTACCCGAACTCGAGGTTCCTGTGACGACAATATCGAGTTTGCCGTCGCCGTCCGTGTCAAGGAGTGCAACGCTGGAGAGAGAGCGGAAATTGCCCGTGCTCACTGGCGAGTAATCAAATGCTGTATCATAGACAGAACCAGCCCGACCCAGAAGCACGCTCACACGCGACGACGCTGCGGAGGTGCTCTTGCTGACGACCACAATATCCTTGAATCCGTCGTTATTCAGATCACCGTAGGCTACCGCACCCGTGTTTGGCATCGTCAGTTGATAGGGAGTGGGACTTAATATGGTGCGATCACCAGCCCCTGCAAAAATAGAGAAATTATCGTCTGTAAAGTTCGTCGAAACTATATCATTAAAACCGTCGCCGTTCGCATCGAGAACATCAACACCACGAGGTCCCGCAGGCGCGTCGATCACAGTCTGAGTGCCGACGGAACCAGCTACGACCCATGTACCTCCAGTAGTGTAAGTGGCGTTGGGGACGGAGCCTACTAACTCGAAGGAGTTGGCATCAATAACCCGAATAACCCACGTTCCATTCGCGTTCGTGTTACCTTGAACATTAGCAATAGTCACCAACGTACCGTTGGTCAGCCCATGTCCGGTGGCCGTAACCACGATAGGATTATTGATAGTGTTGGTTGCTCCAGTGACGATACCACTACGCGCCCAGAACCCCGGACCAGTTGATGCTGTCAAACTCGTCGCAGCAATCTGGAAGGTGTCCGTAGTCACACTGCTGACCGTGAATGTACCGTTGGCATTGAGATTGCCGGGTACGCCCGAAATAGTGACCTCGTCACCGTTCGATAGACCATGACCTGGACTGGTGATGGTGATCGCGGCGTTAGACGCTGAAGCACTGACCACGACACCATATTTAGAGGTTGTTGCTAATACAGCTATTGTGTTGGATGAACCAATACCGGGCACGAGTAACTCAGTGCGTCCATCTTTATCTAGGTCGTTGGCCTTGATTACCGATCCAGCTCCCACTCCAGGCGCATAGTTGGCGTTTTGTACAAATCTCCCATCGGTAGTGCTGTCCCCAGGTGTGGTAAGATTTAATAGGGTGATAATGTTGCCCGTACTACTGACGCCCACAAGATCGAGCGAGTTATTGGCGTCAACTTTGGTAGCAACTAAACCTCCGAAAATACTTGTTGAAGCATTTGCGGCAGCCAGAGAGAAGGCCGGAGTCTGAGGTACGCTATCGTTGAAAAGCACTACAAGTCCGGTACCTGCAACGGCAATGTCCGGCTTCAAATCACCATCAAAATCGCCGACGGCCAAAGCGGCTGGATTGGTAATCCCCGCTGGGCTGCCGCTGATCACAAAGTTTTGGCCGGCCGCGAACCCGCCTGCTTGATTGTTCCTGAAGAGAGTGACAGTGTGGTTTCCAGCGATTTGCACCGTATTCAGAACAATCAGATCGTTGAAGCCGTCACCATCGAAGTCTACGGTTTCAATGCGTCGCGGGGTACTTAGGCCAGTCAAATTAATCGAGGATGCAAATGCTATGGAACCACTCGCACCACCTGTGTTGTAGAACACTGATACGGAGTTAGCGGTAGTATTCATGATGGCAATGTCAGGAAGATCTTTTGCATCGACCACGCCATCGCCATTATCATCATTGAAATTTGAGATAACGACACCGCGAGGACCACCAGCGACATCAACCGGTAGCAGAAGTGTTAGATCAGGAGTGACGCTAAATAGGCTCCCTTGTGTCGCGGGGCGACCGAGATAAACGTTCGCAGAACTACTTCCATTGTTCACAATTACTAAGTCATCCAGACCATCCCGGTTAAAGTCCCCGTGACCTACGTCCCCTGGATTGGGATTAGTTGATCCGATGCGTGTGATGGGGTAATTGCTGTTAGATCCTAGCGTTCCATTAGGTAATATCTGAACTGGAAATACACTTTGACGTGGTCCACTGGTAACTACTAAGGAATTGGAACCAGAGAGAGGGACGCCGTCGTCGCCGTCGATAATTTTATCTAGACGTACAAATAAAGAGTATGTATCTAACGGTAGCGGAACACCGTTATTGATTTGAGCAGGCGAAAAAGAGGCCTGGAAGTTGGTGTTATCGTAGGTCGGATTAGCGAGGGGAATTTCGCGACCCGAAGACGATAGCATAATGTAGTTATTGGATTGGTTAGCCCCAATCACATCTTCAGAATACTTTACAATCAGTGATGGCGCATTCGTCGTTAAGACCGAACCATCGATGGGTGTCAAGATGCTGGCTGTTGATAGAACGCCAACCGTCATGACTTCACGGTTTTCCAGCGACTCGATCCGGGGAGAGATGGCACGCAACTCGCGGCGAATCTTCCCTCGTGAGAAGTAACGTACGACCATCCGCAACATCGAATTGAGTTCCATGAGATCGTAACTCCAGCGGCTACGCCATCACCCAAAAAAAGAACTTACCTAAATCCGTTACCCGATGCGAAGGGTAAGCAAGATATCTATGAGCGTCATGGAGCAATTCCGCGGCCCACCAACGTGAGACGCTATTTGCTTTTTCGCTCCTGCGGTAAAAAGTTCCGTAGGACTTCAAGTGGAACACGCCAAACGGATAAAAGTTCCGAGAGGCCCCAGTTTTTTTGGGAATAGGTCGCCGATACACTCGGTATAAGAATCCGTCAACAGACGGACATCGACTCCATCCCCTGGAGAGTGATGAGCATACACTTCCTTGATATTCATAACCGATAAGATAGCCCTCGGTAGTGATCATGGTCGAGAAACCATGGGAAAAACCATGAGGCCGCTTGGTGCGTCCGGTTGATTCGCGTTGGTTAGAATGTTGATTTTCCGTGGACTGGTCGCCCCTTTCGGATTGCATTTCTCTTGCTTAGCGACAAAAATGCCAATTTCGACTCAAGTTCCCTCAGATTTTTTTCGGTCTCCCACTTGTTCAACGTCTTTCATCTGACCCTTTTTCTGTTAGAATTATACCATCCTACCGGCTCATGAGCCACACCGCTTTCATAGACCATGAGGTTAATGCCGATGTATCACTCGCGCGTTCTATTCCTCGCTGTCATGGTCAGCTCCACTGCACGGGCGGTTGACTATGCAAATGAGGTCAAACCTCTCCTAGCTGCTCGATGCTATGCTTGTCATGGTTCCCTTCAACAGAAAGGAGGTTTACGGCTGGATACTGTTTCGCTGCTATTAAAGGGTGGTGACTCTGGGCCAGCCATCGTTTCAGGTAAAAGCGGCGAGAGCATACTAATCGATCATATAACGGGAAAGGCGCGTCGAATGCCGCCACCCAGTGATGGTGCGCCATTAGATCGAAAGGAAATCGACACGATCAAAGCGTGGATCGATGCCGGAGCCAAGGGGTCAGCCGATGAACGTCCCGAGCCGGACCCACGCGATCACTGGGCGTTTCGAGTTCCGATTCGACCTACAATTCCTACTGTCAATTCGGTTTGGGGCAAAAACAGTTTGGATGCTTTCATAGCGGCCCGGCACGAAAAACGCGGCCTGGCCCCACGCCCCGAGGCTGACCGGCGCGTTTTGCTTCGTCG
>RGDT01000174.1 GCA_009918525.1 Planctomycetia bacterium | reverse complement strand
TTTAAAAATCAAACGTAAGGTATTATCTACATTAGCAAATCCTGCCTTCATATCTTCTTTAATTTCTTTCACAGCATCTTTAAAGTCGTCACGGCGCACATAGACTTCAGGCAGATCGCGCTCGATCTGACGGATGTCTTTCTTTAAATCTTGAATAGCGTCCCACACCACTTTAAGCACCCAGCCAAAAGCCGCGCCGCCACCGGCAAAAATCCAGTTGATAAGAGTTTGTTCCATTAACGAGCCAGTGCATTTTGATTTTGTTGGTCAGGTGCTAATGTGTTAGCAGGTGGAAGTGTAAGCATAATTGCGCCAGAGTTTACTGCACGGTTCCAATCTTTGCTTTTGGTCAAAAGGTCAAACGCTTTAATACGTTCTTCGGCAGGGAGCGTGTCTAACACTTCATTCATAGCTTTGCCTGTTTTGGCTGCATCCGACAAAATGCCAATAGTTTTTTTGCTTACTTTGCCTTCTTCTGGGTATTCTGCTGCGTTGCCGTGTTGAACTTCTTTGCTCAGCTATTGCGTTTCTTCTCAAGCTGAATGTTCAGCGCCAATCCCTTGATTTCGTTACACAACACATCGAAACTCGCCGGTGTTCCCGCTTCAAGTGTGTTTTCGCCCTTGACCATCGACTCGTAAATCTTGGTCCGGCCTTCCACATCGTCGGATTTCACCGTCAACAGCTCCTGCAGAATGTAGGCGGCACCGTACGCTTCCAGCGCCCACACTTCCATCTCACCGAACCGCTGACCGCCAAACCGGGCTTTACCACCTAGCGGTTGCTGGGTGATCAGCGAGTAAGGCCCCGTCGCTCGAGCATGAACCTTGTCGTCTACCAAGTGGTGCAATTTCAGCATGTAAATGTACCCGACCGTAACCGGCTGCTCGAATCGCTCACCCGTTCGACCGTCGTACAACACGCTCTTGCCCGTTTCCGGTAGTCCGGCTTCCTTCAGTGCCTTGCGAATTTCTTCTTCGGTGGCACCGTCGAACACCGGAGTTACCGCCTTGAAGCCAAGCTTCGCTGCCGCCCACCCCAGGTGCGTCTCCAGAATCTGGCCGACGTTCATACGGCTTGGCACTCCCAGCGGGTTCAGCAGAATGTCTACCGGCGTCCCGTCTGCCATGTAAGGCATGTCTTCGACCGGTAGAATTTTGCTGATAACCCCCTTGTTGCCGTGACGTCCGGCCATTTTGTCGCCGACGCTGATAACGCGCTTCGTGGCGATGTAGACCTTCACCATCTGCGTCACGCCGGAAGGTAATTCATCGCCGCGCTTCAAAGCGTTGAGGCGTTGCTCCTTCTCGTCGATCAGGTGATCGAGTTGGTGCTTGTGACGGTCGTAAATCTCCTCGGCCTTGGCTTTCTTGTCAGGCGTGCGGATGTCCAGGCTACTCAGCCGGAACTCCATGGCCTGCTCGACCAGAATGCGATCATCCTTATCTTGGCCCAGTGCCTTACTGCTGCGCGTGTCCTTGATCGTCTTCACTTCCAGAGCCGAGGCCAAGTCGTTGACCAACGCACGGAACTGATCAGCAATCTTCTTGTTCCACTTCGACTCGGTTTCCTTTTGTTCTCGGTCGAACAGCTTCTTTTCTTCCTCCGTCATGTTGGCCCGGCGGCTGAACCGCTGAGTATCAATCACGATTCCCTCGACACCCGACGGCACTTCCAGCGAGTCGTTCTTCACGTCCTCACCAGCTCGGCCGAAGATCGCGTGTAACAATTTCTCTTCGGGGGTCAGTTCGCTTTTACTTTTGGGCGATACTTTCCCGACCAGAATATCGCCCGGCTGCACATAGGTGCCGATCCGCACGATGCCATAGTCGTCGAGATTGTTAAGCGCTCTGGGTGATACATTGGGAATGTCGCGAGTGAACTCTTCCTTGCCGAGCTTCGTTTCGCGAATTTCGATTTCAAAATTCTCGATGTGAATGCTAGTGTAGGTATCGTTCTCTACCAGGCGTTCGCTGATGATAATCGCGTCTTCGAAGTTGTATCCTTCCCACGACATAAACGCGACCAGCACATTCCGTCCTAACGCCAACTCACCGTTGCGAGTTGCCGCCCCGTCCGCCATCACCTGACCTTTTTTCACCTTGTCACCGACCTTGACAATCGGCTTTTGGTTCTGACAGGTGTGTTCATTCAATCCGACGAACTTGCGCAAACTATACTCGCGTTCGTCCACGCGGATCCGCGACGAGTCCACATAGGTCACCGTCCCGGCCCGTTCCGCACGCGTAACCATACCCGAGTTACCTGCTACAGCCTTCTCCAGGCCAGTGGAAACCACGGGCGGCTCAGGGATCAACAATGGCACCGCTTGGCGTTGCATGTTCGATCCCATCAACGCTCGATTGGCATCGTCATGCTCCAAGAACGGAATCAAGCCTGCCGAGACGCCTACCATCTGTTTGGGACTTACATCGGCATATTCCACTTCGCTCGGAGGAACGGCCAAGAAGTCGCCAGCAAGACGAGCCGTCACGCGGTCCCCGATCAACTGTGAACCATCGCTGTTCGCGTCCGCTGGTGCCAGCTTGGCTAAGGACTCTTCGTCGGCACGCAGCTTTCTTACATCATCGGTCAGCTTCCCATCTTTGATGCGACGATACGGCGTCACAAGGAACCCGTAATCATCTACCGTCGCGAACGTCGAAAGATGCGAAATCAACCCGATGTTGGTTCCTTCCGGCGTCTCAATCGGACATATACGGCCGTAGTGCGAAATATGGACGTCTCGAACATCGAAACCAGCTCGTTTGCGGTTCAAGCCGCCCGGCCCCAACGCCGACAACCGCCGTTCGTGAGTCAACTGGGATAATGGATTGGTTTGATCCACCACTTGAGATAACTCACCACGACCGAAAAAGTATTCGATTGCCGCCGAGATACTTTTGGGATTGATCAGGCTGCGAGGCGTCATGTCTTGCTGTTCGCGCAAGCTCATGCGTTCCTGTACGGTTCGTCGCAGTTTGAGGAACCCTTTACGTAACTCTTCAGAGGCCAACTCGTCAATTGTTCGCACCCGTCGGTTTCCTAGGTGGTCGATATCGTCGATGATACCGTCACCTTGCGGATCGCGCAGTTTCAGCAGATAACGCACGGCGTTGAGGTAATCCAACGCTTTGAGTGTCATCTCGTTTTCGGCGATAGTTTGGTTAAATTTCCGGTTGATTCGGAAACGCCCGACCTTACCGAGACGGTATCGGTTGGGATCGCCGAATTTCTCCTCGAACAATTGTTTGGCCTTTTCCAACTGAGCAGGATTACCCGGACGCAATTTCTGATAGATCTTCAGCAACGCTTCTTCATGGGTCGTGGTCGGATCTTCCGCCAATGATCGCTTGACAATGTCGTCTTTCAGTTTGCCGAGAATACTCACTGTCTGAACTTTGCCAGCAATGACATGATTGATCTGGAGATCGGAAATCGTATCACCACACTCGATGTAGATTTCACCCGTCTCCGCGTCGATTGCGTCAGCGGCAGCGATCTGATCGATCAGTTTGCCACGCGCATTGGTGTCAACCGGAATATCAACGATCGGATAAAAGGCTTTAAGAATATCCGCCGAATCGCTATAGGCCGGATCCATCGCTCTGAGGAGTGTAATAGCACTGAATTTACCGGACTGGTCGATGCGGACCTGTAGCGTGTCCTTCTTGCTTACATGAACCTCGATCCATGAGCCGCGCTCGGGGATGATCCGGCAGCTATGTTGTTTTCGGTCTCCTTCAGTATCGACAACGAAGTCAACGCCGGGTGAACGGTGCAACTGGCTGACGACGACGCGTTCGGCCCCGTTAATGATGAACTCGCCCCCGCCGATCATTATAGGCATGTCGCCCAAATAGACTTCTTCTTCGACTGGTTCGGGTTGCTTGACAAGACGCAACCAAACACGGAATGGCCTGCCATACGTCAAGCGAAGTTGACGGCATTCATCTGGACCGAAACGTGGTTTGCCGAGTTCGTACTTCACGAACTCGAGCGATATAGTGCCGTCGTAAGATTTGATCGGGAATATTTCGCGCAGTACGCCTTCCAAGCCAACCAGTTCACGTTCGGCAGGTGGTTTATCCAACTGCAAAAAGCGTTGATAGGATATGGTCTGGATGTCAGTCAGCGGCGGAATATCCACGGTATCACCATGTCGCCCGAAGTTACGGGTGACGGCAGGTAGGATCGTCCGGTTGACGGGAACGGGCATGGTTGCTCCTCCCAGGGTAGCAGAACGAGGCATAGCCCCATTTATCAAGACACGCTTTATCTCTCTCGCGTTCACGCAGCAAGAGTCAGAAAATCAGCGGCAGGTCTAATGAGGATGTTCTCGCACGATGGTCGAGTCTGAATCGTTCAAGGGTAACCGACGTTTCGTTTCCGCTTGCTTATCGGTGACGAAACGCAACAACACACGTCCACTTTGAGGGCTTTTCATGAAAACCGTACCCCCTGTGGTCGTGTGCAACTTTCTTTTCCGATCCGTTTTCACGTCCAGCGCAGGTAAAGTCCCGCCAGCTCGTGAACCGATCATATTAACGTGGTGTGGCACGCTGCGTTCCACCGTGTCAGCAACGGGTCATTGCTTGGCGATTTCTTTCGGGTTTCGATAATCCCTATCGTATCCCCGATTCATCGCCTTGCCTCTACATCCATTATACGGCCAGCAAGACACCTTATTTCAACACATCGGCACGAAGAATGCCAGGGCAAAACCAGTAAGATTTGCCCTGATTCCATTTTTTTCTTGACCGTTAAGTTGGCCATGAGCTAAATATCCGATTCAACCGGTTCATTTGCTCATGGACTTCGCTTGGCCGCCCGTTCAGATATCTGAAACGGGTCACGTCAAACGCTTACGATCACTTCAACGTGACCTTGCCACCTGCGTCTTCGATCTTTTTCTTGATCGCTTCGGCTTCGTCCTTGGCCACATTCTCCTTGATGGTCTTCGGGGCTTCGTCAACCATCTTCTTGCCGTCAGCCAGACCCACTCCGGTGATCTCGCGAACCACTTTGATCACGCTAATCTTCTTCGTAGCGTCAGCAACACCATCCAAGACCACTGTGAACTCAGTCTTCTCGGCCGGCTTTTCTGGTGCCGCTGCACCACCACCACCGCCGGGAGCGGCCGCTACCATCACCGCGCCACCAGCGGCCGGTTCGAGTTTGTATTTCTCTTTTAGGTATTCCTTCAATGCGACCGCCTCGGTCAATTTGAGGTTAGCGATCGCATCGCCTAATTTCTGAATCTCGGCTGAAATCTCCATCGTCGTCGATCCTTTCAGGGTTGAACGGGTAGCCGCCTAGAAGCGAGGCGGCGAACTCGTGCGTAATAGTCGTCTCTTTGTTTCGCGTTGCGCTCACGCGGTCGGTGCCACTTCGTCCTTTTTCTCGGTGAGTTGTTGTACCTGCGAGGCAATCTGGTTGCCGACGCCTGTCAGCGTCGCGATCAAATTACCACCCGGAGCGCCGATCATGCTGATGATCTGAGCAATCAAATCCTGACGGGTCGGCATCTTCAGCGCTTGGTCGAACGTGACCGGCGAACCGTCGGCGATTGCTCCCTTGACGATGACCTTTTCTTTATCTTTGTCCTTGTACAACCCAGCATTCTTCGGGTTTTTCAGCTCGGCTTCAATCTCTTTCGAGAGTTCGCTGATGCTGTTGCCGCCGAACGCCATCACGGTCATATTCGACCAGTATGGCGACTTGTCGGGGATACTGAAATTGAAGTCCTTGAAGACACGACGGCAAAGGGTGTTCTTCACGGTCTTCAACCGGATTCCTTTTTTCCGTAGGGACGAACGCAGCGAATACTCACCTGCGCTATCGAGTTTGTTCAGACTCAACACGACCAAGTCGCGCACGTTCTTGAACGTGCCGCGCAGGTCTTCCATCTGCATTTGCTTAATTGCCTTGCTCATGACCCCGCGTCCCTCCCTTTATCACATGCTCACCGGAACGCCCGGAGTCATAGTGCCCTTGATGGTGATGGAGTTAATGTAGTTCCCTTTTACGCCCGTCGGCTTAACGGCACGGATTGTCTCGACAAAGGTGGTGATGTTTGCCACTAGCTTGTCATCGTCGAAACTCATCTTGCCCAGTCCAGCGTGAACGTTACCGCCCTTATCCGATCGGTACTCCACTTTTCCCGCCTTGAACTCACGAACCGCCATCGCCACATCGCCGCCAGCGGGAACAACGGTGCCGGCTTTGGGGGTTGGCATCAGACCGCGCGGACCAAGAACCTTACCCAAACGAGATACTTGACCCATCATGTCTTGTGTAGCCAATGCCACATCGAAATCCATCCAACCTTCGCCTTGAATCTTCTTGATCAGCTCATCACTGCCCGCGAAATCGGCACCAGCTTCCTTCGCCTTTGCCACGTTTTCACCTTGGCAGAAAACGAGAACAATCTTCGGTTTACCCAGACCGTGTGGTAACGGAATGCTACCGCGAATTGCCTGGTCGGCCTGAGTAGCATCGATACCCAAGTTCATGTGGATTTCGATAGTTTCGTCGAATTTCGCTCGCTTGAGCGATTTCACCAACTTCAAGGCATCGCGAAGGGATTGAGTCCCTACTTTCGCGATCTTTTGCTTCTGGTTCTTCATCTGGCCGCGCAATTTCTTGCCGCGACGAGGTGGGATGCCAGGCTGGCGTCCTTTTTTCTTTTGTGGCTCCTGCGTGGCAGCCGGTGCGCTCGGTACGCTCCCTTCCGCCTGGGCGGCGGTCGCCTGCGGCACGGGGGCCGCATCGGCCGGTTTTGTTCCCTTGGTTTCGGGGACCGGCGTTACGGGACTATCGGCGGCTTGCTTCTTCGCCATGTTGCTACTCGCGGTTGGTAAATGCATCGATGCGTCACTCAGTGACGCATCGGGTCAGGGTCGCCAAGACAGTTACAACGATTACTTCTCGACGGTCAGCCCCATACTTCGGGCCGTTCCTTCGATGATACGCATCGCGTGGTCTACATCACGTGCATTAAGGTCCGCCAGCTTCTTCGTCGCAATATCGCGTACCTGAGCTGTGGTTACCTTAAATCCTTTATACTTACCCGATTTCTTTTGCTTCTCTTCGCCGGGGATCACGTCTCCGCCTTTTTTCTTCTCTACGGGGATCTTGGCGGCTGCTTTGAGCAGAATCGCAGCGGGTGGACTCTTAATGATGAATTCAAAGGTTCGATCCGAGTACACCGTGATCACAACCGGCAACATCAATCCCTTCGTATCGGCCGTTCGATCATTGAACTGCTTAACGAATTGACCGATATTCACACCATGTTGACCCAGCGCCGGGCCCACCGGCGGGGCCGGTGTGGCTGAACCACCCGGACACTGCAATTTAATCTGGGCCGTCACTGTTCGTGCCATCTTCGTCTATCCTTCTGCTGCGCACCTATCAATGTTCGACCTGATAGTACTCAAAATCTACTTCTACCGGCCTACCGAAAATCGTAACTTCGGCCAGTATTTTTGCCGTATCCGGTTGTATCGCCTTGACCGTTGCATCCATCCCATTAAACGGCCCATCAATTACACGCACATGATCGCCTGGAGACAACTTGGGCGGCGGCGGCACTTCACTCTTGGCGACATCAGCCGCACCAACAGCCGAGCCAAGCATCCGTTGAATCTCGCGCTCGGTCATAGGTGTTGGTGGGCGTTCTGGGTGACCTGGATGTTCTCCAACAAATCCACCTACACCCGAGGTATCACGGAACAAGTACAATATTCGATCATTGTATTCCGCTTCCACGAAAAGATAACCCGCGTAAAGCCGCCGCTCGCGGGTTCGCGTCACTTTCTTGCCGTTCTTATCTACCTTGACCTCCGATATTTTTTCGACCGGAATATAGATCTGGCCAAAGCAATCTTCCAGTCCTTCTTTGCGGACCTTACGGAGAATTGCTTCACGGATCGTGTCTTCGCGACCGCTTTGAACTTTCACCACATACCAGTGCTTCTTCGGCTTGTTATCTCCATACTCCCCATCAGAGGGGACACTTCCTGCCGCTAGTTCTGTGTCGTTTTCCTCTTCTGTGTCCTCTGCGTCCTCTAATATGTCGGCAGTGGGTTCAGCAACATATTCCTCACCAGGAGGTAGAGAATCAGATTCCATCGATGAACGCACAACACTAGGGGGCGTCACGATCTGGGCGGACGTCTCAGCAGAAGCAGTTGTTTCAGTTTCCTTAGACATGGTGCCGATCTCCCCAATCGCGGGTCTTCTCCACTCACCACTTCTTTTGTTCAATCTGCTTTTGCTGCTCCTGCGACACTTTTGGGATGTGTAATACACCCAACGGCTGTAGAATCAGTTTCCAGCCGTAATCAACAACGAACAGAAACACCGACATTAAAAATACTGTAGACAATACAACAATCGTATCCTGGATCAATTTCTTCTGCGTTGACCAGGAAACCTTGTTCATCTCGCCTTCAGTCGCGATCAAGAAATCAGCAAACGCCGGCACGTTGACCACTCGCCATGCAAACCAGATAGATCCCAAAATCAACAACAAAGGTACTGTAT
>RGDT01000173.1 GCA_009918525.1 Planctomycetia bacterium | reverse complement strand
CCAGCCCTCCAACGGTGACATCGTTAGCCGCTACGGCGTCATTCGAAAAGAAAGCGCAGTGGGCGTCGTGATTTCAAGGCGATTCGTACCTCCGTCCCCGGGATTCAGATAAGCGAACATTTGCCCCGTGTCGCCGCCCAGATGAAAGATGTCGCCCTCATCCGCGGCATGAAGACGGGGGACGGTAATCATCAAACGGCTACGTATCTGATGCACACCGGTTTCCGCAAGGGTAGCGGGGGCGTAACTCATCCCGGCCTTGGGGCCATCGTTTCGAACGAAGTGGGTAAGGCTGACGCAGAGTTGCCGAACTTTGTGAGCGTCGGAAACACGCCGGGAAGTGGTTTCTTGGGGCCGCGTCATGCTCCGTTGGTCATTCGTGATTTCAACAAAGGACTGCCCGATCTGGCCCCCGCACCGGGTGTGGATGATTTCGACGACCGCGCCGGTCTTGTGGAGGAACTCGACCGTGCCTTCTCCGAAGATTACAGGGCCAGTTCGGCACGAGCGCACCTGACCGCCTTCCAACAGGCGTTGGCCCTCATGAAGTCGAACAAAACCAAAGCGTTTGATCTGAGCCGGGAGCCGGCCAAAGGACGCGAGGCGTATGGTTCCTCGCGTTTTGGGCAGGGCTGTTTGTTAGCGCGACGGTTAGTGGAACATGAGGTGCCGTTCGTTGAAGTAGCCCTAGGCGGATGGGATACGCACAACAACACGCCCCAACGGATCAAAGAACTCAGCGAACAAATTGATAGACCGTGGGCGACGCTCCTTGCCGATCTTAAAGATCGTGGATTGTTGGAAAGCACCCTGGTAATTTGGATGGGCGAGTTTGGCCGAACCCCGGGGCACGGGAAAAACCACTACGCACGGGCCTGGTCAACGGCTATGGCCGGGGGTGGGGTGCGCGGTGGGAAAGTGGTCGGCAAAACGGACGCGAAAGGCAACGACGTGACGGAGCGGCCCGTGGGCGTCGGTGATTTTATGGCGACGGTGTGCCGGGCACTAGGCATCGACACCGCTAAACCCTATCAATTGCGGAATGGTCGCCCGATGCAAAAGGTGGCCAAGGACGCTAAACCGGTCGAGGAGTTATTCGCGTGAACTGGATAGCGCGTCAATATCCGGTAGGCACTCCGATCCAACCGCCTCCGGGGTGGAATCCCCCTGCTTCGGGCCAAGTGTCGTTGTGGCGTCCCGTGCTTGGGGCGGCGATGATCTCGTCAATGATGTTGTTGTGTATGATGGTCGGCTGGCTATCGGTCGAGGGGTTGCCGCCGCGTCCGAAAAAACCAATCGTTGAGATGGCCGCCGCGACGTTGCCCGAACCTTCGGACCCGTCGCCGGATCCCACACCGGAACCGAAGGCGAAACCGAACCCCAAACCCCCCAAGGAAGACAAAAAGCCATCGGGCAAATCGAAAACGGTGGTCATTGCCAAGAACATTCCCCCGGAAGAGAAGAAAAAGCGACCGGAGAAAAAGCCTGACGAACCCAAAAAGCCTGACGAACCCAAAAAGCCTGACGAACCCAAAAAGCCTGACGAACCCAAACCAACGACGCCGGCGGTCGCTTCTCTGACGTATCAGAAAGATATCTTCCCGATACTAGATCGGCACTGCACGCTCTGCCACGGCGGTAAGAATCGTCGAGGTGGTGTTGACGTAGCGACACACGCCGAGGCGTTCAAGCACGTCAAGCCCGGTATACCAAAAGATAGCCCGCTTTTGGAGACGATCATGAGCGGTAGTATGCCACCCAACAAGCCTAAAGCGGTTAGCGACGAGGAACGCAAACTGATTCGCGAATGGATCGCTCAGGGGGCGAAACCGTAATCGGCAGTTTTTTCTCGTCCGAATGGTTACGATCGGGTATGATGATGGTTATCCCTCCAGAGGATCCTTTTCATGCTCCTCAACCGTCGCGATATGCTCCAGGTCGGTGCCGTCTCGGCCCTGGGATTGTCATTGCCGCAACTGCTTCGGGCCGATTCGATGGCCCGGCCCAAGAGTGCGGATTCGTGTGTCCTGCTGTTCCTGAATGGTGGGCCAAGCCATCTGGATATGTGGGACATGAAACCCGACGCTCCAGCGGAAATACGCGGCGAATTCAAGCCCATCGCCTCGTCGGTTCCCGGAATGCAACTCAGCGAACATTTACCACGATTAGCCCAGCGGATGCACCACGGTACCATCATCCGCTCGGCTCATCACAGCGTCAATAACTCCCATGCTGCCGCGGTCTATGCAGCCCTAACGGGCCATGACCGAGGCGAAGCGGGCGGCGGCACCAAGCCGACTGACAACCCTGCTATTGGCTCGGTGGTTGGCAAGGTCTATCCTCCGACGCTGCCGGTCTTGCCGTATGTATCGATGCCCTACATCACCAAAGAAGGAGCGGGGGGACCGCCGCAACCGGGCTTTTTCGGTGGATGGCTAGGGCGTACCTACGATCCGTTGTTCGTGCTACGCGATCCCAATCAACCCGACTTTCGTATCGAGGAACTGTCGCCGCCCAGCGATGTTGCTCAAGATCGTCTTAGCGGAAGACGGTCCTTGTTGCGCGGCCTGGGGCGGTCGGGCGAAATGGACGGCTACCAAACTCGCGCCTTCGACTTGCTCTCGTCACCGGCCACCCAACGCGCCTTCCGCATTGAACAAGAACCGCGCCGCATCCGCGAAGCTTACGGACGCAACATCTATGGACAAAGTGTCTTGCTCGCACGGCGATTAATCGAAGCCGGGACGCGAGTTGCCTGTGTATCCTGGGCGCCCGATGCTAACGCGACTTGGGACACGCACGGAGGCAATTTCAAGAAACTCAAGGATCAACTCTTACCGCAACTCGACGCCGCGCTGTCGGCCTTGTTGGACGATCTCCTCGCTCGTTCGATGCTCCAGCGTACGCTCGTCGTCGTAATGGGCGAGTTCGGGCGAACGCCCAAGGTGAATGGCGGAGCGGGCCGCGATCACTGGAATTTCTGTTATGGGCTGATGTTGGCGGGCGGTGGCATGAAAGGGGGCCATATCTTCGGCGCAAGCGATAAGATCGGTGGTCGGCCCTCTACCAACCCGGTTACTCCCGCTGATATCGTCGCGACCATCTATCATTGTCTGGGCGTGCCGAAAGACCTCGAACTACGCGACAACCTCGACCGGCCGTTCTCTCTGGTGCCGTGGGGTGACGTCATAGGCGACGTGCTGGTCTGAAATGTGAGCGAAGAGAGTTAATTCTGAGTATCACCCAGATTGCGTTCATCGCCAAGCTTTGGATTGTGTATAACTTGATGCGTTTTAGTTGATGTGCTGTGTCTGTGGATCGCGTCGAGTACCTGGCACCCTGTCTCAATCACGATGCCAACGATTAACGTAGTGATGAGAGAGATGATTGCGATCGCAAGGATGACGAGACGAATGGCGAGCAATTCAAAAGCCCGCTTTCCCGGCATGTTCCTGCCGAACATGTCGGCGGGTCCGCAGACTCGGTGCGGCAACTTTTCGTGCCCTTAACCAAAATAACGCTACTGATCTATTCAATCGACCTGTGCCAGATGACACGGAAGAACAGAGAGCCGTCGCTTAAGCGTCTAGCTCTCTTTTCTTCATCCAAACATTGAGATTATTGTTTGGCAGCAATCGTCTGAGCTAACGGACGTACGATGCTCGGGATGACATGCTGGTCGATCAATTCCTGTAGCACCCGACGTTGATTCTTGAACGACTCGATAAACGTCTTATGTGGCGAACGCGACCAGTATTGGCGAACCGTAAAATAGACGCTGATCGGTGCCTCGGGAAACGTGCCGGTGCGTACCTGAAACGCATTGGTGCGCGTTTCGATAGACAGTCGGCACTGGAGCCGACATGCGTCGTCCAAAGCGAGCATGAGAGACGGTTCGTAATTGATGACTTTGGTGCCGGGCATGCTCACGAGCTTGTCAAGTGTCGTCGTCATCCCTAGAGCCTCGGCCACGACCTCGTCGTGGTTGCCCTGGTACACGAAGTCGAACGCATAAAGCGCATCCAAAGCCTCGCAATCCAGGCCGCTAAGGTCCAAGTGATAGGGAGCCGTCTCCAGAACGTGTTCGTGAAACTGGTCGGCCGCGTCCAAAGACGGCGGATTGAGATAGCCGGCGCAAAGACGGCGTGTTTCCAGCGTAACCCAGCGATGGCTACCCTGTTCGCGGTCTTCTTCGAGGACGTAATCGCCGCTGTCGCGGTGGTCGAAGTCAGTCAGCACCGGAAAAGCCCGTTTGAGGGAATCAAAGAAATGGAGGACCGGTTCTCGCGAGTTCGGGAGGTCCATTTTGGTACTGAGGTATACATAAGCCCCGAAATCATCGCAGAGCGAGGCGTAAGGGTTCATCGGCAATCCTCAGAGGTGCGATAAGCGTGTGCGGACGTTCATGCCCACAACATGACGCCAACGACAATCCCAGAAAATTAGGAATGCGATGGATCGTCTCCTTACCCATTGTTCGTTTTTTGATCATCAGTTGCAAGGGCTGCGACAGGAAACCACGCGAACGACGGTACCAAAATGACGAATCTTCGTCATTCGTTCGATTACCGTCGTTCGCGTGGTGGTGATCCGATCAAGCAGATTTGACCAGCTTGGCTTTCAGCGGAACGGCTAGATTCGTTTGGTGCATCCATTTCCCAGCATCGGGAGCACCGTGCCAGCGTTGCAAGGCGATGGTCTTGATCTGCTCGCGTTCTTCGTCGTCTTCAAAAACCTCGAAAAACGCCTGAGCTAACCCTGCCCTCACCTGTGTCGATGAACGCCCAAGATAAACTAATTGCTCACTACGATCCTCAAAAATGGCCACGGCACGCCAGCATTGAGGTTTCGCTTCGGTCGGATAGTTCATGTTTCCTGACCCTCCTTGGCCTGGATAAGTTGACCAAGGAATAATGCCCAACTGGGCAAAAGAAAGCAACCCCAATTGTGAAGACTTACGCATACACGGAAGCCACAGCGAAACGCTCCTCTGAGCCTTCCACCCGAAATGAACCCGTCGTTTATTTCGCGACTTACGCCACCCGTTTTCGGCGGTGGGCCAACTCCAGAAGTCGAAGGAGTTCGCGGTAATGGTCGTCAAAAGTCCACTTTGCAGCCGATCGGATGGCCGCACGCCCTGCTGTTCTTCTTTGGTCGTTATCCAGAAATTCCGTCATGGCGGTGGCCAGTGCCTTGTGATTGTGTGGATTATCCACAACGCGACTGTCGGCGGGCGTGTCCAGCAACTCAACCGCACCGTTCGACCGGGTCGTGATCACCGGTAACCCCACGGCGATGGCTTCCAGCACCACCAGTGAGCATGGGTCGTAAAACGTCGGATGAATCAAGAAATCACCTGAAAAGTAAACATCCCGTATGTCTGAGTGATAGCCGACAAACCGCACGCAATCTTCGATCCCAAGTTGTTTGGCTTGTCGCTGGTAGGGGGTTGGTTCTCCAACCCCAAACACTCCCAAACGGAAACGACGACGGTCGGGCATAACCGCGATTGCGTCCAGGAGTGGGCCAAGACCCTTCAAACGCGGATTGACGCCAAGGAAGATACCGAACACATCGTCGGGTTCTATGCCCCAGCGTTGCCGACTCAACACACGCCGCGCGGGGCGATCCGTGGCTGTCAGACGCTCGGGATCAATGGCCGAACGCAGAACGTTAATTTGTGTCGCGGGCAAGCCGTGGTGCCTCATCAGATGCGTTCGAGTGAAATCACTGATGGCCAGGACGAACGGCGGCGGGCTGTGCATGTACTGATAGCGTTCAAATAGGTCCATCGACCAATGAGCCGGATTGAAGTTGCGTAGCCAGCCGACAACGGTTTGCTTCCATTCGCCAGCAAAGCGTTTGCGACTGTGCTGAGCAGAAGCGGCATAGACGCCGCCCTGGGGATAGAGAACATCGACTCCCAGCACCTTATCGAATCCCAAGGATAGATCGAAAGATTCCCGCTTCAATTCGCGATGTACGGCAGAACTGAAACGCCAGGGACGCATCGACCTGGGATGCGAAAAGTCCGGAATCGGTCGAATCTGAACACGCGAGGGAATGGTTTTGGAATCCCAACGGGACGCAAGCAAATGAACGTGATGCCCATCCTTGCAGAGTCGGTTCAGGAGCATGGAGATATACGTCTCGCACCCACCCCGAGCCGGCTCTACCACGGGGTGGCAGATCGCCAGTTTCATGAGCGCCCTCGCGGCACTAAGGAAAAATCAGCGTAATGGAAGGAGGGCCGGATAGCGTCTGGGGATGCGGATGTCAACGGAATTCTGGGAGAGGATGCCGATTGACGAGGTTATAACTGTTTTTTGCTAAAGAATGATTAATTAGGTTGTCACTCAAACTCGTTTCATGTCTGTCGATTCCCTTTGCCCAATTTGAAATACGCGATTAGCTAGCTTTCTAGGCTATCCTGCCATCCTCAATCTGGAAATTGGTCTTCAAGATACCTACATTAAGATTAGGAATCCCTGACGAATAAAGGTCCCTGCGATGTCCCTCCTGATCCGCTCCCTGAATACGTCCATCGGCAGTAAGTTTACTGTCGGTCTGACCGGTTTGGCTCTGGTTGGATTCGTCCTGGTTCACATGAGCGGTAACCTGCTCATCTTTGCCGGCCAGGATGCGCTCAATAGCTACGCCCAAAAACTCAAATCACTCGGTGGTCTACTGTGGGTTGCGCGAGCCGGTCTGTTGGCCGTGTTCGCATTGCACCTGTTCATGACCATAAAGCTGACGATGGCCAATCGGGCTGCTCGCACAGCTCGTTACGCCTATGAGGGCACTCTACAGGCTAGCTGGGCATCTCGGCACATGTGGTTGACGGGTTTGGTTTTGCTGACCTTCGTTGTTTACCATCTCGCCCATTTTACGCTCGGGCTGACACATGCGGCTGATGTGCAGATCACGCGATCCGGCGAGGCGGTTGTCTCCAAGAATTACCTCGACCTGACTGAAATGAAGGAGAGTGGTAAGTCCTACCTCCCCGCTCCAAGTGAAAATCTCAGTAAGCACGGACACAGCGACGAATATCGTCATGATGTCTATAGCATGGTAGTGAGCGGATTCCGAGTCCCGGCGATCTCCGTATTTTACATCATCGCAATGGGTTGTCTGGCTCTGCACTTGTGGCATGGAGCGTCGAGTATGTTTCAATCGTTAGGCGCGAACTCGGCATCCTGGAAAAAATTCATCGCTTATGTCGGCCCAGTGATTGCGGTTATCGTTCTGGTGGGTAACTGCTCGATTCCGCTGGCCGTCTTGATAGGCTGGATCAAGTGAAAGGTGATGTCATGACGCTGGTTTCTCGCGTCCCAGACGGGCCGCTCGCCACCAAGTGGGAGAAGGCTCGCTTTAATATGAAGCTGGTCAACCCCGCTAATAAACGCAAATACAAAGTCCTCGTCGTTGGCACTGGCTTGGCCGGCTCATCGGCGGCGGCGTCTTTGGCGGAACTCGGCTACAAAGTTGAGACGTTCTGTTTCCAGGACTCGCCGCGCCGCGCCCACTCTATCGCTGCTCAGGGTGGCATCAACGCTGCGAAAAACTATCAAAACGACGGCGATAGCATTTTTCGCCTTTTCTATGACACCATCAAAGGTGGAGACTTTCGCGCTCGAGAAGCTAATGTTCACCGCCTGGCCGAAGTGAGCGTTCACATCATTGACCAGTGCGTCGCACAAGGTGTGCCCTTCAGCCGTGAGTATGGCGGGCAACTGGAAAATCGCAGTTTCGGCGGCGCACAGGTTAGCCGGACTTTTTACTGTCGGGGCCAGACCGGCCAACAGTTACTAATTGGAGCCTACTCGGCTCTCAGCCGCCAGATTGGGTTGGGGCACATCAAGAGCCACCCCCGTACCGAAATGCTCGACCTTGTCGTTATCGATGGCCGGGCACGCGGAATTGTTACCCGCGATCTGGTAACGGGTCAGATTGAGAGCCATGTCGGGGATGCGGTGATACTCGCGACAGGTGGGTATTGTCCGGTGTATTATCTGTCCACGAACGCCAAAGGGTGCAACGTCACGGCAACGTGGCGAGCCTATAAACGTGGGGCTTTCTTTGCCAACCCGTGTTACACGCAGATTCACCCCACGTGCATCCCCGTGACCGGCGAACACCAGTCGAAACTTACGCTGATGAGTGAATCGCTACGCAACGACGGTCGCATTTGGGTTCCGAAGTCCGCAAGTGATAAACGTTCTCCCGATCAGATTTCTGAATCGGATCGCGACTACTACCTCGAACGCATGTACCCGAGTTTCGGCAATCTCGCTCCCCGTGATATTGCCAGTCGAGCCGCCAAGCGAGTATGCGACGAGGGCCGAGGTGTAGGACCGGGCGGTCGAGGTGTATATCTCGATTTCAGCGACTCCATCGCTCGTAATGGTGAAGATTACATTCGCTCGAAGTACGGTAATCTTTTCGATATGTACGCCCACATCACTCACGAGGACCCGTACAAGACGCCCATGCGTATCTACCCTGCGCTGCACTACACCATGGGTGGCTTGTGGGTTGATTATCACCTGAT
>RGDT01000172.1 GCA_009918525.1 Planctomycetia bacterium | reverse complement strand
ATCACCGCCACATTCGAGATGTGCGAAGAGGCTGAACGGAGAATACGCTTTAAGATCGAGGCCGCTTGATGTGCTAAAATTGCGTAGCAGGGGCACGCCGTCCTTTGTGCGGCAATGACCGAATGTAGCCGACTCCCCCCGAGTCTTCCCCGGACGGGTTAAGTAGGTGACACCCCCGTGCTCGCGGCAAACGGTCCAGCCATGTTTGAGTAGTAACGCTAGGGCATCGCCTCGCCGATTGTACTCGTCCCCAGGCCTTGCCCCCTCGCTCGTTGCCGGACGTTTCGGCGGCTCAACGGTCTTTACCGGCATGTCATCGAATGACGTGGCGACAGTTAGCAGTGTGTCCAACTCCTCATCGTCGATGACAGGCGTCAGCCAGGGCCAAGGCGTTAGCGAGTCATGCACGTATTTCTTGCCGCTGGGATGACAGGAACTAGGGGATCCGATGGTCAGAACGTATCCGCCATTACCGCGAGTCTCAATCAGCGTGTCGTGTTTTTGTTTGGGGCTGTCCTGATTGGTCGGACGTTGCGCCAGTTTCGCGTTACCGGGGCAGTTGCCGGTGGTTCGGCAGAAAAGATGCGCCCCGCCCGACGGTGTGCGAACTAGCGGCAGGCGTCCAATCAATCCTGGCGATTCACGTTCGACTTTATCGCGGAATTGGGCAAATACCACTTCAGCGTCTTTGTCGAAGTCGAGAATCAGAAGATTGCCGGAAACCTTGCCGCCGACGACAGCGATACCAGCCTCGCCGGAGCCGAACCAAGCCTTTATCTCGGCATCGGTCGCGAGGCGGTTTTGGTATTTCTTCCAAGATCGCAAGCTAGGTTTTTTGCTACCGTCCGCTTTTATCGGAAGGACGGACATAGACGCGCCAATAAACTCATGCGCTACGCTCAAGGCGTCGAAGGGTTGCTCGTTCATTACTTCGCACCCTCCCGAGTGTCGGTACCGTTCGCGTAATGTTCTAGGCTTGCCGCTGAATACAGAACGCGCGGGTTCTTCCGGCCTCGCCCGATTCGGATTGAAGCAATCAGCCTAGACTTCGTCAGGTCGTGCAATTTTCGGACGGAAACCGAAAGGTAGCGGGCCGCGTCCGGTATTTTCAGAAACGGGCAGGCTACGTAATCAGTCCCCAATGGCGGGCCGTTGCCGCGTTGGTTCGCTTCGATGAAATGATTGAGGCTATCGCGAGAATAGCGTATTGATCCTGCACCGATTCGATTCGGTGTGATATGTCCAGACTTGGCCAGATTTCTTAGGGTACTCTCGCTGACGCCCAGAATTTGGGCTATTTCTCGCGAGGTGAAAAAACGTTTATCCGCTATTGGTTCGCGGTTGAATATAGAACGTGATCGATCTATCATATCTTTGTTCCCTTAGTTTTTAGTGTTGTCGTCAAACTAAAACCGCAGGCGTTCGCATCGCCTTGCGGTTTTTTCGTTCGTTAGTTGGTTTGTTTGGGTTGATTGCTAGGGCTGAACGCTTGCAAGGCGTCGCCTAGTCGATACCGTCGCGATCGTGGGCCAGCCTGGAATACTGGCGAGCCGAATCGTCCAGCGCGTGCGAATCGTCGTACGGTGACCGGACTCATTTTGGTTATTTGTGAGATTTCCTTGAGAGACACAATATCGTCAGGATTCAAAATAGATTGAGACATACGGTACACCTTCAGAGTTAATACGGTTAATCGTCACAGTATTACCGCGATAGCAACGTCTTACAGGATTGCTATACTCGCAAACTCATTTTGCGCCTCTTCCGGCCGGTTCGGTCGATGAGTTTTCGATTTTTTCCAGATTAGGCGACGTGATGAAAAACAGTTCAACCCTTGCGAGAGTTCTCGCCTCGAAAGGCCGGGGCGATGTCCCGTTTGTCCCGTTTGTCACGTTGTCACGTTTGTCACGTTGTCACGCCTGCCATGTGAGGCGATGACGTGATGAAAAACGATTCAACCCTTGCGAGAACTCTTGCAAGGGTTGAATCTGGGACGATCTTTGATAGCTTCCGCGTGCTAGTATCATCCGATGCCTTGCGCGGCGTAGCTTCCGGCCTACGGGGTTCCTCCCTCTAATTAAAGATAAACTTATCCTATTTGTTTATGCTTTTCGTTGGATTATATTTCTACACTCGCGAGACTCTGAGCGGATGACAGCCAATGCGGCCGCACGAATAGAGGGAGATAGCGTTGGCCATACCCGAATTATTTCGGCTATCTCGGGATTAACTTCGGCCACTTTCGCGAGTCGTCTTGCGTTACCTTCTCGAAGGCGAGACACTTTTTGAGTCATGTGAGACGCTTTTTGAGTTGTTTTGATTGTAAATCGCAATGTTTTGCCTGATATAGAAGATAGTTTGAGTCCTGTAGCGTCCAATTTATGCACACTGGCTCTATGTGTATGTTTTTACGAATCAGCGGAAGAGTTGACATAGCTAATTTTATACGAACGACTTGCGCCAACATTTTGCCAATGGTACCCGTTCGTTGCGGTGCGGAAAGTGGCATCGCAACGCCTTTTCCTGAGCCGCTTGAGGCGTCGCGCGGAATGTGTATTATCGCTAAAGCTTGCCATTATCCGGGGGAGTCGCGGATGCGTCTGTTGGGGCGTGGTGCGTCACGTTCGGGCCTCGACTGTCATCGCTAAGCCATTATTTCCTTGACCACGTTTCCATGTACGTCAGTCAAACGATAGTCTCGGCCTGCGTATCGGTAGGTCAGTTTCTCATGGTCCAGTCCCATTAGATGTAGCAGCGTTGCATGGAAATCGTGAGTGTGGATTCGCCCCTCTGTCACGAAGGCTCCAAACTCGTCCGTTTGGCCGTGTATGTGGCCGCCCTTTACTCCACCACCAGCCAGCCACATCGTGAACCCCGATGTGTTATGGTCCCGGCCGTCCTTACCCTCCGTGTTCGGCGTCCGACCAAACTCACCACCCCAGATGACCAGCGTGTCTTCTAATAGACCACGTTGCTTTAAGTCTTGCAACAGCCCAGCAATCGGCTTATCTACCTCGCCGGCATTCTTCGCATGACCTTTGTACAAATTGCCGTGCTGGTCCCAATCTCGATGATTCACCACCACATATCGTACACCACGCTCAACAAGTCGTCGTGCCAGCAAACACTTTTGACCATAGTCAGAGGTTGTTTTGTTGTCGATACCGTATAACTTGTTGGTCTGTGCTGTCTCGCGGGAGATATCGAACGCTTCGGTCGCCTGCGATTGCATCCGGAACGCTAATTCAAATGATTGGATACGTGCCTCTAATTTGCTGTCTTCTGCGCGATTATTACGATGCATCTCGTTGAGTTGTTTCAGCAAATCCAGTTGAGCACGCTGTTCGTTCAATGGTTTCGAGGGTCGTAAATTCGGTAGCGGTTCGCTGATATTCCCTAGACGTGTGCTCTGATAACTTGCTGGTAGAAACGCCGAGCCAAATACCTTCACCTGATCCACACCGCCGATCGGATCGCCCAATACGATGAAACCAGGCATGTTCGCGTTCTCGCTCCCCAGTCCATACAAGAGCCATGAACCAATAGACGGCCGGAGGAACAAGCCGCTGCCTGTCATCATTTCCAAAGTGCCTTGGGCATGAAAAAAGCTATCACAGCACATCGAACGCAACACACACAGATCGTCCACTCGCTGAGCGACATTCGGAAAAAGTTCGCTTACTTCCAGACCAGACTTGCCGTATTTCCCGAATTTCCAGGGCGATGGAAACGCATTGCCCAACGGTCGCGGCTTGCCCAATAGTTTGTTCGTATTTTGTTCGAGAATCGGCAAGCGTTTACCGTTCCACTTCGTTAGTGCGGGTTTCGGATCGAAAGTGTCTAGCTGCGATGGTCCACCCGACATAAACAAAAAGATAATCCGTTTTGCTCTAGGCTTGAAGTGCGGTTGCCGCAAAGCGCCGACCATCTCAGCCTGCACGTTTTCGTTCATCAGTCCTGCCAGAGCTACCGAACCGAATCCTCCTGCCAGTCGGCTGAGAAACTGTCGTCGTGTCAGCGGTGGTTCCATGTTCGTCTCCAATTCGCAGGTTAATCCAATCCTATATCCCCGTGTGCTAATCAATCGACGTATACAAATTCATTTGTACACATCAGCACATGGATATATGAAGACCACGACCCTTTCTCTATGAAACTGCTAGCCAAGCGAACTTCTAGTCCAGTGGGCCGACGTCCTATCACTTTCCGATACACATAATTCAAACGAGCTTCTTCGGTTGTCAAATCTGGTTGCTTTTGGATCGCTTCGGCGATTCGAGTGGCTGCCTGCAACATTAGCTCGTTGTTCATCAAGTACAACGCTTGGGTTGCTGTCGTGGAATCTGCTCGCTCGGATATAATCTCTTTTGGGTCGGGACCATCAAACATGATCATCGCTTCGTTTCGCTTCGACCGCTCGACCGGCTCAAACATTGTTCGCGTTTTCGTTCGGCCTGACGGTATCGACACGGATCCTAATTGTTCGCTTACAAAGTATACACTGTCGCGAATCGATTCATACGTCAATCGTTTCCGATTCATCCGGCTCAACAGCATGTTCGCCGGGTCGGCTTTGACCTGTGCGGGATCGTCCATACTCGATAGCTGATAGACTTCGGTCAAGATCATTTCTCTTATGAGTTTCTTTACCGACCAACCTTGTTCGATAAATCTCGTCGCCAGATAATCCAACAATTCGGGGTGAGTTGGCTTTTCGCCCAGTCGGCCGAAATTGCCCGGTGTCCGAACTAATCCCTCGCCAAAAAGATGTCGCCATATCCGATTGACAGCCACGCGCGAGGTCAAAGGATTATCGGTCTGGACAATCCATTTAGCCAGTTCCAGTCGGCCGCTACCGCTGGTGATAGCTGTTTGCCTTTCACCCGCAAGGATGACGGGGAACCGGCGCGGCACAATCTTTCCCTCACGGCGGAAGTCTCCGCGTATCAGCACCGGTGCATTTCCGATTTTCTCGCGATTACTGCCTGGTATTCCGCCTTCTCGTGTAGCCATCGCCGCCGGTGGATTGATTTTCTGTTTTTCGAGACTGGTCATCTGGTCGCGAAGTAAACCAAATCGTTTCAGATGATCCGCTTCGAGTGAATCTCGCGCTTTTTTTTCTTCCTGACGAAGAGAGGTCAATTGAGCCGTCAATTTTGATTTTGTGGCGGCAACTCGTGTGGCCTGGATTTTGCTTTCGAGTTCGGCAATATCTCTATCCACTTTCAGAACCCGTTCCGCTCCGGGGATGCTGCGAATCTCCGCGATTACAGCGTCGATGCGTCCTTGTAGCGCTTGATTCTTTGCATCGTCCGATTTTGACAGCAGCGGAACCGTTAGCACTTCGTCCGACAGTCGGTCGTCAGCGATCAGTTTACCTTCGCTGATTTTGCTGGAAAAGAAAATACCTGCTAGACCATAATAGTCTTCGGTAGAGATTGGGTCAAATTTGTGATCGTGACAGCGGGCGCATGCAAGTGTTAGTCCGATTATTTGTCGGCCAACTAAATCAATTTGACTGTCAACAATTTCAGCGACGGCTAGATCGCGAGCGACTTTCTCGAAGACGGCCAGCGACAGCAAGCCTGTTGCGGCGATACCGTCGAGTGATGCGCCGGAGACGTGAATTTTCGCGGGATCGGTAGTTTCTGCGGGCAATAGGTCGCCCGCCAATTGCATCATCAAGAAGCGATCATAAGGGAGATTGTCGTTGAAACTGCGGATTACCCATTCACGATACCGCCCGGACTTATCGACATCCGTCGCATAGCGAACACCGTCGAGCCAGTGCCTACCCCAATGTACACCAAATTCTCGCGAAGCCAGCAGCCGGTCAACCACTCGAGGCAAAGCGTCCGGCGAATCATCGGCCAGAAAAGCGTTTATCTGTTCTACCGTGGGCGGCAATCCAATCAGGTCGTAAGTGATGCGACGCAAGAGCGCATATTTGTCCGCTCGTTTGGCTGGCGTCAATCCGGCAGATTGTCGTTTGGCTTGAAGGTAGCAATCAATCGGGGTGTCGGCTTTCACTTCGGGAACGGCCGTTTTTTTCAAAGGCTGAAAGGCCCAGTGATTGCGGTCGTCATCGCTGATGCGAAACGACTCACGGCGAGGAGCAGGGCCAGTGGTGACTTCAGCGGGTAGCGCTGCACCGCGTTCGATCCAGGCGACCACGTCGCCGATGATGGTATCGGAGAGCTTGCCACTGGGTGGCATCGCCGTTTCTTCATGACGCAGGGCGGTCACAATCAGGCTTTCTTTTGGCTTGCCAGGCACAAATAAGGGGCCGCTGTCGCCGCCTTTGCGAATGCCCGCTACAGTGTCCAGACGCAGGCCACCTTTCAGCTTCTTGGCACCGGCAGAGTGGCACTTAAAGCAGTGTTCGACGAAGACAGGGCGTATTTTTTTCTCGAATAATTCGACATCTGCACGCACGATGCTCACGCTCAACACGATCCACCCTGCCACACAGGCTAGATTTCGCGAACGCATCGTACACCTCAAAACAGTAGCGACCGAAGATTCGACCGAGTGAAACATAGTGCTAATTATCGGGGGAAATCATCGAGATTGCAACAGTCGAATGAGCGTCTTTTGCTGAAAATGAGAGACATTCCGCCAAAATTTTCATCCATCTAAATAATCCAGATCCCACACGGTCACTGTGCCCGTCTCGCCGCCTGTTGCAGCAGTCATACCGTCGGGTGCGATGGCGAGTGACAATAGTCGCCCATCATCCCATTGGTTCGCTGTTCGCATTCGTCCGATCCGTGCATCCCATAGTCGAGCCGATCCGTCCCACCCGACCGAGAGCACGCTCCGACCGTCGGGGCAAAACAACGCATTCGCAACCGGCCCCACGTGGCCTTCCAACTTCCCGATGCGTGTCTTTTCGCGATAATTCCAAATGAGAACCCGTCCGTCATCCCCGGCAGATGCTGCCAGGGAGTTACTCGGACCTACGCTCACGCTTCGCACCCAATCGCCATGGCCGGTCAAGACACCTTGTTCGCGACCCCACGCCGTTTCCCATAGTTTGATCGTTTGGTCATGACTAGCGGTTAAAAGAGTACGCCCATCAGGCGCGAACTTCAGCGAAGAAACCGGCCAACGATGCGCCCGAAGCGTCAAAGGGTTACGATCTTTCGGCACTCGGTACAGTCGTACGGTACCGTCGCCTGCTCCGGTAGCGAGGCTACCATCCGTTGCGAAGGCCAACGACCAAGCACCTCCCGCGTAACCGCCTGTTTGTACCTGTAATTTTTGACGAGCGAGGTTCCAGACAATGACGGTGTCATCCCAACTAGCAGAAGCAAGCAATTTACCGTCAGGGCTGAAGGCGATAGCCCTAACCCAGTCCGTGTGGGTGGCAAAGCGCCCGCAAGGCTCGCCTCGGCGTGTCCATAGCAGGATGGCGTGATCGTCCCCGCTGGAGGCTAGTGTCTCCCCGTTGGGGCTGTACGCTAGGCAGCGAACCGCTCCCGAGTGTCCTTTGAGCGTGCGCATCAAACCCTCAACTGATTTCCACCTTTGTCCCCTATGGATCGCTCTTTCACCGCGAACCGGTTTCCGGGTAGGTTATTCACTCTCATTCTACTAGGGAGTTTCGTCATGACGCTTCACTCTCGCTTGGTTCGCAACCTGTTTCATCCCCTAAGTCTTTGGCGAGCCGGTGAATCGCGTCAGCTTCGATATCAAGCCGAATTCGATCGCACCCAATACCTTTCCGCCGATGAATTACACAATTTACAGTATCGACGCCTGCGTAAGTTATTACTACATGCTTACGCTTGTTGCCCATTTTACCGCAAACGGTTCGATGCGGCCGGTTTTCATCCGTCGGACTTGAAAAGTATGGCTGACCTTCGTGTGTTACTTCCGCTTGAGAAGGTCGATATCCAGCGACATCTCGACGACCTGATTGCGCAGGGTTGGCCTAAGGATGATCTCATCCGTAATCAGACGGGTGGTTCAACGGGAACGCCGATTGTCTTTTACTTAAGCAGAGATCGGAAATGTTCGCGTGCCGCTGCGACGATTCGCCATAACCGTTGGGCTGGGTACGATGTCGGGGATTCTGCCGCCGTTCTTTGGGGTGCCCCGCGCGATCGGCCTGAAGACGGTTGGCGTTCGCGTCTACGCGGGTGGGCATTGGCCGAACCTTTTTGGCTCGACGCGGGACGACTCGACGAACAACAGCTACACGACTTTCGCCGTGAACTCTTGCAACGACGACCGGGCATCCTGCAAGCCTATGCACGTGCCATCGTGTTGTTTGCTCGTTGGCTGGATTCTCGCGGGCTGGAAGTCCCTCGTCCGCGCGGGATCATTACTTCAGCCGAGGTACTTGAGGATTCCGACCGGGCGATGATTGAACGAGTTTTCGGCTGCCGTGTCTTTAATCGTTACGGCTGTCGCGAGGTTTCCGTCATTGCAAGCGAATGCGAAGCCCATCAGGGGATGCACGTCATGGCCGAAGGTTTGTACGTGGAAATCGAGACGCCACGGGGACCGGCTCAGCCGGGCGAGGTCGGCAGCGTGTTGATCACCGACCTGCTCAACTATGCGATGCCACTGATCCGTTACCGAATAGGGGATATGGCAGCTTTG
>RGDT01000171.1 GCA_009918525.1 Planctomycetia bacterium | reverse complement strand
TCAATTTGTAGCAAATGTTATTTCCCTCAGAGAAAAAATGATGCTGATGAACAGCAGAATCGCTGAGAAAGTAGAGAAAAAAAGCTTTTTCCCTAGGTGTATCGCTGGCTTTCTCAGATACTCTAAGGTTGAAAATTATCTATTATTCCATTTTGAGCAGACCAACCTTTCCAGGTTGGTCTGCTCGCTTGACACCTGTCCCCTCAGTGGTAAAATGCGCTGTTAGTGCAGAATCGACGCAGGGGAGGGCGGCCATGAAGTGCGAGAAGTGTCCCAGTGCCGCCACGGTGCATATCACAGACATCCTGAGTGAAAATCACATTGAGGAAGTTCACCTCTGTGAATCGTGCGCCCGTCGCTTCTTGAATGACTCGCCTCCTCCCAAGCCTGCGGCCAAGTCGGTGCCGCCGGACGACCTGGAAGAGGTGGGACTGGGGCAGCAAGAGTGCGAGAATTGTGGACTAAAATTCGTTGATTTTCGTAATACAGGACGTTTGGGTTGTCCTCATGATTATGAAGTTTTTCGCGAAGAACTGTTACAATTACTAGAGCAGATTCACGGAGAGACGAAGCATGTCGGCAAAGTTCCGCGCCGATCACCCGACGCGCGGCATGGCCAGGCCGAGTTATTGCGTTTGCGAAAACAGTTGGCATCCGCAGTGCAGCAGGAACAGTATGAGGAGGCGGCCCGGCTCCGCGACCGGATCAAGCGGATGGAAGAGCAGTGACCGCCCCCCAGGAGTCCGGCGTGAAGTGTGAAGCCTGCGGTCAACTGGCTACCGTGCATCAAACGACGCTTGTTGAAGGACAGAAGCGGGAGCTTCACCTTTGTCGTCCTTGTGCAGAGGAACGGCGGCTAATTCAAACGAATAATGAACTGAATTTGCCGGCAATTTTACAACATGTGATCGGTCAGCATCTTGGACCGGAGATGGATGAGTTAGCAAGGCAACGGTGTCCCATTTGCGGAATACGTTTCATGGAATTTCGCGCTCAAGGACGCCTAGGTTGTTCCAACGATTACGAATGCTTCCGCATTGGGCTTGATTCATTGTTGTACCGCATTCATCGGTCAACGCGCCACACCGGGAAGGTCCCTCGTCAGGGAGTACCAACGGTGGTGTTCGAGGTCGCTTTGTTACGGCAACGGCTGCGAGCGGCTGTCGAGGCGGAGGAGTATCACGAGGCTGCGCGTTTGCGCGATTTATTGCGTCAGAGGGAAGCCGGTCATGAATCTGAATAATCTGACCCACACCAGCGGCGAATGGCTGCGTGGCAGCGGGCCGGAATCGGACATCGTGATTTCGAGCCGCATCCGTCTGGCCCGAAATCTGGCAGCGTTTCCGTTCACCAACCGCGCCTCAGCGTTCCAAAAGGCCGAGATCGAGGAGTTGTTACGCGACCGTATCGCTAAACTCGATTTGTCACCAAACCTTGGCTATGTGAAAATGGCTGGTTTGTCCCTCCTAGATCGGCAATTACTTGTTGAACGGCAATTAATCAGCCGAGAACTGGCAACTGCCGAAGGGCCGCGCGGCGTGGCTTTGGGAGCGCAGGAAACTTTAAGCGTGATGGTCAACGAAGAAGATCACTTGCGCTTGCAAGTGATGCGAAGCGGCCTAACGCTTGATACCGCCTGGTCGGAGATCAATCATATAGACGATTTGCTCGAGGCTCGCGTTTCCTACGCCTTTAGCGATGAATTCGGTTACTTGACAGCATGTCCAACAAATGTCGGGACCGGGATGCGAGCAAGCGTAATGTTGCATTTGCCTGCCTTGGAGCATAGCAAGCATATTGATAATGTTTTTCGAGCGTTACAAAAATTGTCGCTGGCGGTTCGCGGACTCTACGGGGAAGGCAGTCGTGCCTCGGGCCATTTCTATCAGATAAGCAATCAGGTAACCTTGGGCAAGAGCGAATCGCAGATTCTTAGCGAAATCCAAGATGTTGTGCCGCAAATCATCAAATATGAACGCGAGGCTCGCCAGACGTGGCTTAGCGAAAACCGCCAAGGGCTTCAGGACAAGATCAGTAGAGCTTATGGAACCCTCTTTAGCGCGACCATGATGACTAGCGAAGAAACCATGGAATTGTTGTCTTATGTCCGATTAGGGGTGAATCTCAGTCTAGTCGAGGATCTATCGATTCCGACTATCAATGAACTTTTTATTCACACTCAACCGGCTCATCTTCAGAAACTGGTAGGCGAACCGTTGGATGGCGAGGCACGCAATGCCGCTCGGGCACGTTACCTCCGTTCTCGATTGCGCGAATCGGGCGCCAGCCCGAATTGACGCCTAGGGAATACTGGTCGGTTGCGGTTGTCTACTGTGAGCAAAGCGTAGACGCGATCCGGAAACGTAGTCTACGTCCTGTTCGCAGGCAATCCATCGTCGGCCGAGTAATTCAGCGACTTGGCCTGTGACATTGCTGCCCGCAAACGGGTCGAACACTATATCCCCTTTTTCGGTAAGTAATCGAATGATGAAATCGGGCAGAGCCGCCGGGAAACGCGCAGGATGAGGTACAAGTCCTGCCTCTTTACAGGCTTTGAGATATGGATCAGCCGAAGTTGTATTGGGTATTTCGAGTAAATTAGGTGGGATTGCTCCGCCGTGATTACGGTCGAAAGTCTCGCTTATTCGATGCTGAGATGGTCTTACTGCCGGTTTGACGCCGTCTCGGAATAAACGTAGCATCGAGTTACTATAGGGCCGTAACACGCGGCGATTGTCAGCTTTAGGAGTTGAAGTTTTCCCAAGCCACCAAACTACGTGAACGGCGTCTTTAACCCGGGATCGTCGAACCGTCACATACTCTGCCGGTGTAGGCAGGCGAGAAGGATTATACCAGTATAGTTCCTGGCAGAGATGGAATGTCTTGCACAATTCGAGAATGAGTTCATAAAGGAAAAGGGAACGCGTACCCGTTCCCTGCTTCCACGGTGCGGCAATCTCGAAAACGAACGAACCACTTGCTCTCAAGACACGGTAAATCTGTTCGGTGAAAGGAAGAAACCAGTCAATGTATTGCTGGGCCGAAACATTGCCATAGCGTTTTTTTCGTCGCAGGGCATAAGGTGGAGAAGTTAGGACGAGATCGACGCTTTCAGACTCTATTGATCGCAAGACCGTAAGAGCATCGGCATGGAAACAGCGGCCGAGATCCGTCTCATAGGAAGCAACTAATTCTACCATGATGTACTACCATATGTCCGCAGCGTTTGTCGCTTCGATGAAACTTGGTCTTGGGGGTAACTACGAGGTAGAAACCGAAGTTCCGAGCAGTGATATGCCCTGCCGTGAGGACCTACGACTCATCCGACGCCAGCAGAAGGAGACGCCGTTTCACGGTGTATGGATATATAAGGCGGTATGGAATCTATTCAAACTAGAAGGACCAACCGCTGCGGCGAGCGATATAGATCTCGATCTGTAGGGGTACATCAACACCGGTGTAGCCTATCGCCTCAATGAACAGCGGGTGGAACGATTTGGAAATCGGAATGTTGGGCTGTGGTATGTGGCTCCCTCTCTGGAAAAGACTTTTGGAAGCGAGCGTTTTTCCCGTACACTGTTCGAGGATCAAGGCAGTGGATTGTGGAGCGATGCGGTATGGAGTCATCCGATCTATTGATTAGACGATTGCTCCTTGGATTTAGGAGAGATTAAATCTGTTCCGTTCGTTTTGCACCGATTTGGGAAACCCAGAGAAGATTCGCGATGTGCTGTTTTCCTGTCCCGATTTGTTGACAAGAGATGTACCATTTATTTTTGGTCATCAACCCCAGTTGTGGGAGGCGATAAAGCCATGAACTTTCCCGGTAAGACAATTGATTAGTCTACAATAGGTCGAATGACACAACGAAACTTGACCCGCTCTTGCGATCTACCTCTACGGAACTCGTCATGCGGGCAGCGGGCCAGGAAAGGCTCATCAATACTACCAGACCCGATCGCTTGATTAATCAGATCGGCGAAGAAAAGGTTATCGAGGCTATCGGCATAAAAAAATTGCTTCGTATATTGCGGCATGATCTGAATCCCGAGCAAATTACCGCGTTTCTCAAAGGTGAGCCGGGCGATTGAACGCTTACCATCGTTCTTGGGGGCCGCTGGGGACTTTGATCGGCAATTCAGCGTCAGGCATGGTGTCCGCCCCACGCTCGGCAATAATATCGGCGATGGCAGCTTCGAGTTCTTCAAAGTGTTTTAGACTGTCGATCATCACCAGTTGCTGTTGGATGTCTCGTCCGGGCTTCAGCACGCGGCAGTACCAGTTTGCTATTTTCCGGAAGCTCAAGCACGCAAATCGCTCTGTTTGGAACTCGACCAGATAGCGAAAATGTCTTCCCATAAATGATAATCGCTCGGCGTAGGTTGCACATTGTCCCGGATCGCCATTTCGTTCCCAACGCTCTAGTTGGCCAAAAAACCAAGGGTTTAACAAGGCGCCGCGACCTATGGCAATTCCCGCGCACCCCGTTTCGCGTAACATGCGCTCGGCATCGTTGATCGTTCGAACATCACCATTTCCTAAAACAGGGATGCGCTCGATCGCTTCCACCACGCGCCGAATACCCTCCAGCTTTACCTGGCCGCTGAATCCTTGTGCGCGTGTGCGACCGTGGATCGTCAGCCCAGCAATCCCGGCTTTTTCAAATTCACGAGCGAACCACGGAGCCGTCAATTGATCGTCATCCCAACCTAATCGCATTTTGACGGTGACCGGAATCTTGACGGACTCGACAACAGCGCGAACCAATGCGACCGTACTACCCGTGGTGTCACACATCATGGCCGAACCGCCTCCGCCGCGTGTGACCTTATGCACGGGGCAACCCATGTTAATGTCGATTGAGGCCACGCCATAACTTTCCAACCAACGAGCGGCTTCACACATTTCCGCAGGATTGGCACCGTAAATTTGTACCGCCAACGGAAAATCTTCGGGCCGCGTCTGGATCAGGGCCATCGTTTTTCGGCTACGAATCAACAGCGCGTGCGCGTTGACGAGATCTGTGGTTGCCAAGCCGAGAGGGCCAATTCCGCGAACAGCCAATCGAAAAGCTAGATTCGTATAACCGGCTAACGGCGCAACCGTGTAGCGTGAGCGCAAACTCAACGCTCCAAACTTCACGATCGAGGGCCGTGTTGCGGAAATTGGAAAAGGTGGAGTCATGGTAGCTCATTTTTAAGGGACTTTTCCAGCATTATATAGGCAGGACGATTCGTAAAAATGACGGTTTTTTCAATGTTTCGCTCAACTGTCGGGCAATGCGGAAGGCGTTGTAACCTTGGCCTTGCAGCGGGAAAGGTGCATGGCTAGTATCCGCCCGCGTTAAGGGGGGAGTCGGTTGACACTCGTACCGCTCACCGAATCGTTTACAGAACGGCGATTCGGAGGGGATCGGGCGGTAGGAGTGCCCAGGGAAGGGGACCGGACCCCGTGAGGGTTCGTGTGGCAAGGAGGCAACGGTCATGGGCTTCAGTCGGACCGAAAAGGATCTCAGCCGTGTTCACATTCGCTGGATGATTCGCCGCGATATGCCAGAAGTTCTGAACGCGGAAAAGGAAAGTTTTGAATTTTCATGGACAGAGGATGACTTCCTCCGTTGTTTACGACAACGCAACTGTATCGGCATGGTCGCCGAACAGGGGGAACGCGTCGTCGGGTACATGATCTACGAGTTACACAAATGCAAATTGCACATTATGAACTTTGGCGTACACCCACGCTGCCGACGCCGTGGCATTGGTAAGCAAATGGTGTCCAAGCTAATCAGTAAGCTGTCAAGCCATCGTCGTACGAGTATTACCGTAGAAGTGCGCGAAACGAACCTTGAAGCCCAGCTCTTTTTCAAATCCCAGGGCTTCAAAGGGGTTAGGGTCATGCGTTCATTTTATGAAGATTCCGGAGAAGATGCTTACCTCATGCGGTATTCCCTGCGCGGCGAGGAATTTTCTGAAATGGAAGAGGCTGAAGATCAGGTAGCACCGTTTCGCGATTGATGAAACATGAGAAACATCCCGCACTCGCGATTGGACACAATAGTAAAACCTGTAAGGGAAAAGGGCACGTCAGCTTACGTGCCCTTCTGGTGTATTGTTGTGAATGCCGTTCCGAAGGGCCACGGAGTCGCTCACTCCGAGGCTAGCATAAATCTGACGTGTCGCGTCGCTTCTGTTGAGCGTGTAAAAATGGATCCCCGAGATCCCATGATCTAATAACTGCCGACACTGTTCAGTAGCCCAGTGGATACCAACGCGTGCCACTGCCTCATCATCCGCACAACGACTGACGGCTCGAAGTAAGGCCGCAGGAACTCGTGCTCCTAGCGCTAACTCGGCCATACGGGTCATACCTGAGCGCGAGGTGATAGGCATGATTCCGGCGATGATCGGTACTTTGATCCCTGCGAGGTCACAACGGTCACGGAAATCGAAGAAATCGCGATTGTCGAAGAATAATTGAGTACAGATGTAGTCCGCGCCCTCATCAACTTTCGCTTTGAGGTAATCCATTTCACGTAGACGGTTAGGCGTACCAGGATGTCCTTCGGGGAATCCCGCCACGCCAATACCGAACTCTCGGCTCGTTGATCGCGAGCGGATGAATCGCACCAAATCCGCCGCATGGTGAAATGCGTCTTTGGTACGGTCATGTCCAGATAGTTCTTTCGGCGGGTCGCCGCCCAGAGCCAGTATGTTACCAACGCCGTTCGCCGCGTAACGATCGAGAACGCTACCCAGTTCGGCCTCTGAATGGCAGACGCAGGTAAGATGGGCAACCGCTGTCAGGTTTGTCTCGCGTTGAATCCGCACGACCAGATCATGGGTTCGGTCGCGCGTGGCACCACCGGCCCCATATGTTACGGAGACAAAGGACGGTGCCAACTTTTGCAAATTGGCAATCGTGACAAAAAGTTCCTCGAATCCCCGCTCCGTCTTGGGAGGGAAGAATTCAAAACTGAACGTCGGCCGATGGGCCTTTAGTATATCGCGAATATGCATACGCTTATTTTCGTGATCCGTAGGGCCGGTGTCCATCCCCCGATTATTCTTTCTCTGTCCAAAGCTGCTTTTTCACGTAATCTGCTTGGGACGATGGCCCACGCCGTCCCGGCGTCGTCGGTTGAACGCCCGCGAAACTCCGAGTCTTTCAATGGGTTGGGATAGAAAGTAGTTTCCATCTGAGACCCAATAGTGATTTCCTTGATCGACCACGTTTTACCAACAGTCTCTCCTAAATGATGTCAATCGTACTATTATCGATGTGATGTCCTTTGTCACCACCAAAGAACCCAATTACCGGATTAGGCGGGGTGTAAACATAATTAAAACGCACCTGGCAGCCACCCGGGCGTTGAATTTGAACGGGAAAACGCTTTCGGCTCACTTCGCCCAAGCTGCTCCATAACACGACCTCAACCGATTGCGACCCCAGTTCTATTCGGCTGGTGTAATCAAATCCCTCATCAGGCACATGCTCGCCCATATACTTGTTGTTGATATACACTTTGAGCTTTAACACACCGGGTAACAGTTTCTTGACCACGCTCAGAACAGCTAAAACGCCCGGCTCCATAAAGAATCGAATGGTCGATTGGCCCGAGGTCGCTTCAACGGCTTTGGTCGTTGGCGGTGGGGGAGGTAGTTGTTGTGGTACCAAGCCGGGTATCGTCTCGGCGGCTTTCCAATTGGCTAGTCCCTGACGCCACACGGCATCACTCGGTTTGATCGTTCCAGTAGATAGTAATTGTTTTAGTTTCGTCTCTGTGACCGGCCCGACACTCTGCCCGCCTTGTGAGTAATACCATTGATGGCTCGGCGGCGTTTCGACCGGAACCGCTTCAACAGCTTCAGCGGACGGGATTAGGTTTCGCTCTATTTTTATTAACGTTTCTTCAACTTCCCTGAATGACTGCGGACGCCTAGAAATCGTGGATGCAGTGCAGCGACTCAACAGTTTTTTCAGTTCATCGGGAAGAGTGTCTTTGTCTTCATCGTCAGGTGTGGGTGTGCCGAACAGTGTGTAGTAACACGTCTTGCCGAAGCCGTACACATCGCTCCAAGGTCCTACTTCGTTACTGCGTTCGGAGTCCAACTGTTCGGGGGAGGCATAGTTGGCCGTTCCGGCAATACTTTCGCCGAGGACGGACTGCGAGCGACGTGAAGCGAGCGTTGATGCGGTTAATTCTCGCCGCAGAGCCAATCCAAAGTCGATGATCTTGACTTGCCAACCCGTATCGATTCTTGGCAGTGTCCCGGTAACTTTTCGTACTAACAGATTGGCAGGTTTAATATCGCGATGGAGCACTCCCCGCTCGTGGGCCACTCGGAATCCTTGTGCTATCACGCGGAACAATCCAACAGCGTCTTCTGGTTTGGGATATTTGAAACGCTTGACATGTTCTTCCAATGTTTGGCCATCGAAATAGACCATGACCACAAACGGAGCGGTACGGGCATCGGGATCGACATAATCACAGTCGATAAGGCGAATAATCGCCGGGTGATCGAGTGTTCCGAGTAACTGTCCCTCGCGTAACACTTCGCCCATATCACGGCCGAGATTTTCTTGGGCAATGGATTTGACGGCAACGAGATCATCGACGCCGCGCCGCTTGCACAGGA